>JAKLDX010000119.1 GCA_022703295.1 Candidatus Omnitrophota bacterium | reverse complement strand
CCTTTCTATGGTATTCAGCGGCGAAAAGGACAAGAAAGAGATAGAACGGATCGCGATAGAGGTTTTCCGCAACCTGGCAAAAAATTCCGTAGAGCTTGTGAATTTTCCCAGGATAAACAAGGAAAACATTGACAGGTTTGTCAGGATAGAGAACAGGAATATCTTAGACAGGGCTTTTGCAAACGGCAGGGGCATTATAATACTTACGGCGCATTTCGGGAATTGGGAATTACTGGCGTTGGGCCTCAGGGCCAAATATCCCGGTGTGACCGTCGGAAGAAAAATATATTTTAAAAAATACGACGAATACCTGAACAAACTGAGAAGGGTCAACGACGTCAATGTCATATACAGGGACAGTTCCCCCAAGGCCATGTTGAAAATATTGAAGGATAACCAGATACTGGGGATAGTGGCCGATCAGGATGTCGATTCGGTCGGCGGAGTTTTTGTGAACTTTTTCGGGAAGCGGGCCTATACGCCCGCAGGGCCGGTCGCACTGGCGAGGGCAAGCGGCGCGCCCATTATCCCGGCTTTCATAGTCAGGCAGAAAGACGATAGTCATAAACTTATAATAGAGAATCCGGTGGAGCTGGTCGATACAGGCGACAAGGAAAAGGATGCTGTTGTAAATACGCAGCGTTGGTCCGATATAGTTGAATCGTATATAAGAAAATACCCGGGGCAGTGGGTATGGATGCACAGAAGATGGAAGACAAAGGCAAGAAATTGAAGAAGATATTCGCGATACTGGTATCGGCGATGGTGTTGGCGGTGGCAGTGACAGCATGCGCTAATAAAGAAGCGCCTAAAACTAAAGAAGCCGCAAAGACAGCAGAAAAGGAAGCCGACCAGCAGGGCGAAGGAGTTCAGCATAAGGTCCTGGCATTCAACCTCGAGGGCTTGAGCGACAAGGGAGAGAAAAGGTGGGAGGTCAAAGGAAAATCGGCCGAGTCCGTATCGGCCGAAGAAGTGAAGCTGGATGATATAGTCGCCAAATCTTACGGAGACGGCACAGAAGCTACTATCACCGCCGATAAGGGAACCTATAATAAATCTAAAAATAACGTGATACTGGAGAAGAGCGTTAAGGCGGATATAGAAAGTTCCAAAAGCGGCCTTGGTGAGATCGGGATTACCGGCATGATGGGCCAGGCCAAGGACAATGAGAATAAAAATACCGGATCAGATAACCCCAAGAAGACGAAGACCACTATTACCTGTGACGGTGAAGCTCAGTTTGATTACGGCAAAAATGCGGCCTTTTTTAACAAAAATGTGAAGGTAGTAAGCGATGATGGCACGATAAACGCCGAACTGATAACAGTAAATTTTGACCCAAAAACTAAAAAAGTTATAAATATAACCGCCGAGGGCGACGTCAAGATCGCCAAGGATGAGAATGTTACTTACAGCAACAAAGCAACTTATCTGGAATCAGAGAAGAGGATCGTGCTTTCCGGCCAGCCTAAGATAGTGATATACCAGGAAGGCGACGTCAAAGATAACTTTTTGGGGAAATGATATGCACTTACTTGAGACCATAGGACTCGTCAAGCAGTACGGACCGAAACGGGTAGTCAATTCCGTTGATATAAACGTAAAAAGGGGCGAGGTCGTCGGGCTGCTTGGCCCAAACGGCGCCGGTAAGACTACCACTTTTTATATAATAACCGGGATAATAAAGCCTGATCAGGGGAAGATAATTTTTGATAAGCAGGATATCACCAATATGCCTCTGCATATGCGCGCCCGTTACGGCATAGGGTATCTTTCGCAGGAACCGTCCATATTCCGTAAACTCACGGTAGAGGAAAATATAATGGCCGTCCTTGAGACGCTCGGGTTTTCCCCGCGCGAAAGGGCAAGGAGATGCGAGGAGTTGTTGAACGAACTGAAGATAACGCACCTGAGGAAGAACAAGGCTTATACCTTATCAGGCGGCGAGAAGAGGCGGGTGGAGATAACGCGCGCGCTTGTAACCAATCCGCTCTTTATACTTCTTGACGAACCGTTCAGCGGCATAGACCCGATAGCGGTAGCCGAGTGCCAGGAGATCATAAAAGAATTGCGCGACAAAGGGCTGGGCATACTGCTGACAGACCACAATGTCAGGGAGACGCTTACGATAACCGACCGCGCATATCTTATGGCGGGTGGCAAGATACTTATAGCCGGCACAAAAGATGACCTGATATCGGATCCGAAGGCGCGCGAGCTGTATCTGGGAGAAAAGTTCACAATGTAAAGGAAGGGCAAATTTTTTCGCCACAGCTAGTTAATGTGCTGTGGCTCGTAGGGACGCGAAATTTTCAACCATGTGAAAATTTCGCTCCATAAAATTTCTCGTACGCTGCCTCGAAATTTTAAGGCCCTACTCACCACTCGCCACATCACATTTCAGTAAGGGGCGAAAAATTTTAGGGAGTAGAGCGGGAAAAGGAAATTTTGAGTTAACAAGATGCGGGCGATGTGATACAATATTTCTTCATTTTAACGAGGTGAAATGGTTAAGACAAAAGCGAAATCGATAGAAGAATGCACTACACTCTTCGAAATAGAGGTGCATAAAGAGACCGTCGACAAGGCCTTCGAAGAGGTCTATGACGATATAGTCAAGGTCGCCAATATACCCGGATTCCGTGTAGGGAAGGCACCTAAGGACCTGGTGAAGAAGCATTATGAGAAGGATGCCAGGGAGGAAGTGCTGAAGCGTATCATACCCGAGGCTTACAGGAAGGCCGTGGAAGAGCACAAGATAATGCCGATAGGGCTTCCGGAGATAACAGATGTTAATTTCGCGGGTGATAAACCTCTTACCTTCAAGGCGAAAGTCGATACCCGTCCGAGTTTTAAATTGAAAAATTATAAAGGCATTAAGGTAGAGAAGAAAAAAGTCAAGATAACGGATGAGGATATATCTAAAACCCTGCAGAGCCTGGGTGAAATAAATGCCAAGTATGCGGATGCCGAAGACAGGCCGGTCCAGATGGGCGACTACGTTATAAGCGATGTCGAATGTTTCGCGGACGGCAAGAGCGTGCAGAAGAAAAGGGAGAACCTGTGGCTTTTTATAGATAAAGATTCTCTTGTTCCCGGGCTTTCGGAAAAGATAGTGGGCATGAAGAAGCTTGAGGAGAAGGACATCGAGGTGAGCATGCCCGAAAAATATCCGGACAAGAATATCGCGGGCAAGCTCGTGACGTATCATGTGAAGGTCAGGGAGATAAAGGTCAGGAAACTGCCGGAGCTTAACGATGAATTCGCAAAGGACATCGGCAAGTCGAACATGGAAGAATTGAAGAAGGATATATCCAAAGAACTTGAGGCCCGGGCTAAAATAAGCGCTGATGTAGAAGCGGAAAACCAGCTTCTGGGCAAGTTAATGGATGAAAACTTATTCAGCGTGCCGTCAAGCTTTGTTAAGAGGCAGATGGATTTTATGGTGGAAGACGCGAAGAGGCGCCTGGAGGATAAGGGGTTCAGAAAAGAAGAACTTGATAAAAAGGACGGGGAATTCAGGGAGAAATTCAAGAACGACGCGCCCAGGCAGGTCAGGCTTATGTTCATACTGGATGAAATAGCGAATGCCGAGAATGTGAACGTTAAAGATGACGACCTGGAAACAGCCTATAAATCGATAGGCGCCCAGGCCGGAAGGACTCCTCAGGAAGTCAGGGATTATTACGAGAAAGAAGATATTGTCGATAATCTCAAAGATAAATTAAGGGAAGAGAAGACGATCAGGTTTCTTCTCGAGAACGCGCAAATTACCGAAGTCTAAAAACGGAAGGGGGCACTAATGAGCATACTCGTTCCTATGGTCATAGAATCTACCGGCAGGTCGGAGAGGGCTTACGATATTTACTCGAGGCTTCTCAAGGACAGGATAATATTTATCGGGACTCCGATAGATGATACCGTTTCGAATATAATCATAGCCCAGTTATTGTTCTTGCAGATGGAAGACCCTGCGAAGGACATAGACGTATATATAAATACGCCGGGAGGGTCTGTCACGAGCGGGCTTGCCATATACGATACGATGCAGTTCGTGAAGCCGGATGTGAATACGTATTGCGTAGGGCAGGCGAGCAGTATGGGCGCCGTACTTCTGGCTGCGGGCACACCCGGCAAACGTTATTCGT
>JAKLDX010000118.1 GCA_022703295.1 Candidatus Omnitrophota bacterium | reverse complement strand
CTTGAGAATGAAGTTAAGGATATAATTTCTGTAATAGACATTGCCGGGCCAGAAGACGCGGAATCGCTGAAACATTTTAAGCGTGATGTGGCGGAGTTAAAACGAAAGGTTGAAGGCCTGGAGTTCAACAGCCTTCTGGGTGCTGAGACCGACAGAAATAACGCTATACTTAGCGTGAATGCCGGTGCCGGCGGGACGGAGTCCTGCGATTGGGCAGCGATGCTTCTGAGGATGTATACCAAATGGGCTGAGGGTAGGGGTTACGAAGTCAACCTGATCGACCAGCTTTCAGGGGAAGAGGCCGGTATAAAGAACGCAACTATGCTTATAAAAGGCGACTTCGCGTACGGCTATCTCAAATCTGAATCCGGAGTCCACAGGCTTGTCAGGATATCGCCGTTCGATTCCAATAAGAGGCGGCATACATCGTTTGCCTCTATCGATATAATCCCGGAAGTTTCGGATGACATACAGATCGATATAAAAGAAGCGGACCTGCGGATCGATACCTACCGTGCCGGCGGTAAAGGCGGCCAGCATGTCAATAAAACGGATTCGGCCGTAAGGATAACTCACGTGCCTACGGGCATCGTGGTGCAGTGCCAGAACGAACGTTCCCAGCTGAAGAACAAGATGACAGCGATGAAGATACTGAAGGCAAGATTGTACGAAAAGGAACAGATGAAAAAGGTGAAGGAGCTCGAAACCGCTTACGAGGCCAAGAAAGAGATAGCGTGGGGAAGCCAGATAAGGTCGTACGTGCTCCATCCTTATTCGATGGTCAAAGATCATAGGACTGATTATGAGACAGGCAAGGCCCAGGCTGTGCTTGAAGGGGAGATAGATGCTTTTATAGAGGCATATCTGAGATGGGCCAGGGGCCAAGGGCCGAAAGGAAAGAAATAAGGTTTGTATGATAAATTTTATACTTAAAAAGATAGTCGGAACGCAAAACGAGAGAATCGTGAGGTTGCTTCAGCCTGTCGTTGATATCATAAATTCTTTTGAACCGCAGATCTCGAAGTTGTCGGATGAAGAGCTTAAAGCAAAAACAGACGAGTTCAGGAAAAGGATAGCCGAAAGATCCAAAGATTATAAGGATGAGATGAAAGAGCTGGAGGAGCTATTCAAAGATTCAACATCCCCCAACGAAAAAGAGAAGCTGAAGAAAAAACTCAGGGATGTGAAGAACAGGATATTCGAGCCTGTTCTGCCTGAGGCGTTCGCGGTGGTGCGCGAAACCGCGAAGAGGACGGTCAAGATGAGGCATTTTGACGTCCAGCTTATGGGCGGGCTGGTACTGCATCAGGGTAAGATCTCGGAAATGGCGACGGGTGAAGGAAAGACGCTGGTAGCCACTCTTCCCGTATATCTTAATGCCCTGACGGGCGAAGGGGTTCACGTAGTTACCGTAAACGATTATCTGGCAAAGCGCGACAGGGAATGGATGGGGCCAATATATGAGTTTTTGGGCCTGAGCGTAGGCGTGATACAGCATGATATGGACCAGAAAGCCAGGAAGGCGGCTTACGGGTGCGATGTGACTTACGGGACAAATAACGAATTCGGATTCGACTATCTGAGAGACAACATGGTGATAAGCGTTGAGGACATGGTCCAGCGGCCGCTAAATTATGCGATAGTCGATGAGGTTGACTCCATTCTGATAGACGAATCCAGGACGCCGCTCATAATATCCGGCCCTGCCGAGGAGTCGACCGATAAGTATTACAGGGTGAATAAAATAATACCCCGTCTGAAAGGCAAAAAAATCACCGATAAAGACGAAGTGGACGCTAAATACAAAGGCCTAGACCTGGAAAAGGGCATAGATTACCTCGCGAACGAAAAAAACCATACTGTAAGTTTAACGGAAGAAGGCAACAGGCATTGCCAGGAATTATTGGGCGTAGAAAACCTTTATGACGACATACAGTCCGAATGGGCGCATCATATAAATCAGGCTATACGCGCTCACGAATTTTATCATAAGGATGTGGATTATGTCATTAAAGACGGCGAAGTGATCATAGTCGATGAGTTCACCGGCCGCCTTATGCCCGGCCGGCGCTGGTCTGACGGGCTGCATCAGGCGGTAGAGGCAAAAGAGGACGTTAAGATAGAACGCGAAAATCAGACGCTTGCCACAATAACATTCCAGAATTATTTCAGGATGTACCGGAAGCTTGCCGGAATGACAGGAACTGCGGAGACCGAAGCTGTTGAATTCGGTAAGATCTACGGACTGGACGTTGTAGTGATGCCGACGAATAAACCTATGAAGCGGGCCAATTACGCGGACGTTATATATAAGACCGAGAGAGAAAAATTCAATGCCGTTTGCAAAGAAATAGCCGAACTGAACAAGATAGGCAGGCCGGTTCTCGTAGGGACGATCTCCATAGAAAAATCGGAAAAGCTCAGCTCTATACTTAATAGAATAGGCGTGCCCCATCATGTGCTGAATGCTAAATACCATGAGATGGAAGCTCAGATAATATCCAAGGCCGGCCAGCAGTATGCCGTTACGATAGCCACTAATATGGCAGGCCGCGGCACTGACATAGTGCTGGGCGACGGCATAGCCGAAAAAGGAGGCCTGCACGTCCTCGGTACCGAACGCCACGAGGCAAGGCGAATAGATAACCAGTTGCGCGGCCGCTCCGGAAGGCAGGGCGATCCGGGTTCCAGCAGATTCTATATATCGCTGGAAGATGACCTGATGAGGATATTCGGATCCGACAGGATAAAAATGGTGATGGATAAGCTGGGAATGGAAGAGGGTCAGGACATACAGCACCCCTTTATAACTAAAGCTATCGAAACGGCCCAGAAGAGGGTTGAGACGCATAATTTTGAAATAAGAAAACACCTTTTAGAGTATGACAATGTCATGAACAGGCAGAGGGAAGTCATATATGAGGAAAGGCGCAAAGTCCTTTTAGGCGAGAACCTGAAAGAATACATATGTGAGATCATAGAAGAAGTCGTTGACTATGCCATGGACGCCTTCCTTAACGAAAAATCGGATTTTGATAAATGGGATTTTGACGGTTTCAGGCAGTATCTGGATTCCAGGTTTTCCGTAAAGACGTCCGATATAAAGTTTGAGGATATGCGCCGGCCTGAGATAAAAGATTCTATACTGGAGAGGCTGAAACAATTGTATGAAGATAAAGAAAAACTTCTCGGTTCTGACATGATGAGGCATCTCGAGAGAATGATACTGCTTCAGGTGGTGGATACAAGATGGAAAGACCACCTTTATGCCATGGACAGCCTGAGAGAGGGGATAGGCTTGAGGGCATACGGCCAGCGTGATCCGCTGATAGAATATCAGCATGAAGGTTACGCCATGTTCATGGATATGATAAGCAGGATAAAAGAGGAAGCGCTTGAGTTCTTATTCAGAATGAAGGCTGTGAAGGAAGAAAAAGAAACGGCCGTTTTTGATTTTTCGAGGCAGCAACTGTTGCATGAAGAGAAGACTCAGTTTCAGGACGTGCCCGTTAAGCAGGGGGAGGGCCCTGACGCTGTCCAGTATGAAGGGCAATTGCCGGAAGAGAAAGTAGCTACTTACCATAGGGAAGTTCCTAAGGTCGGAAGAAATGATCCGTGCCCCTGCGGAAGCGGGAAAAAATACAAAAAATGCTGCGGCAAATAGTTTATAAAGCTCAGTTTAAATTTCTGCTGATCCCGTTATCTGCGGTATTGCTTATCCTGTCTTTTGAGCGTTTCAATATCGCGGTCCTTGCCTGGGTAGCCTTTGTACCTTTATTCTTTGCCATAGAAGATGCGAAGCCTTCCGGGGCCTTTCTCAGATCTTACCTTGCCGGGGCCTTATTCTTTTTTGGCACCATCTATTGGCTTATCCATGTGACGCTTCCGGGCATGATCGCCGCCGTTCTGTACCTGGCTTTATATTTCGCCGTCTTCGGAGTTTTGTGCCTGAGCGCGATACGTGACAGATCATCGATAATGCCGGTATTCCTGATACCTGCTCTATGGGTAACATTGGAATGGATACGCGCGCGTTTATTTACAGGATTTGGCTGGGTTCTGCTGGCTCATTCCCAAAGCCATAATCTGCCCATAGTCCAGATATCAGATATTACAGGCGCATACGGCGTGAGCTTTCTTGTCGTAATGGTAAATGTGGCGGTATTCCTAAGCATAAAAAATTTTAAAAAGGAAGGAC
>JAKLDX010000117.1 GCA_022703295.1 Candidatus Omnitrophota bacterium | reverse complement strand
TTTTTTCTATTCCATTCCTGTGAGCTTTTAAATATTGAAAGTATCGCGCATACCACATTTATGCCCTGCTTATCAAGCCAAAGGCACAACTGGCATATCCTGTCCGCGTTGCGGCGGCGTCCCTCTATAGTGTAAGACAACGCATCCTTATCATCGTTAAAAATCCTGCGTATATCGTCCCCGTCGATAAAAACCGTATTCGGTTCTTTTTTCTTCAACGATTCATAGACAACCTTTCCAACAGTCGTCTTGCCTGAGCCGGAGAGCCCGATTATCCATATCACCATTTGAATTGCCCTTTCTTATACATGTCATTGGCAAGCTCCAAATCTTCCGGAGCGTCTATCTCGCACCATCCGCCGTTTATTCCGATGCCGTAAACCGGATGATCGGTCTTTATTAATGCCCTCACCAGCGACGTCATATCCAGTTTATCCAGGGCCTCTTTATCCATGGCTGAAGTTGTTTTATCGATCCACCCAAGCCCTTTCGGGCTAAAACGTAGAAGACCCAGATATTGTCCTTCTATCTCGTTTATATCGGAGACTCTTCTGCCGATCTCGGTTATCCTGCTATTTCCATCTATCTTGAAACTTTCCGCGTCCTGCAAGGGATCCTTAAAGCGTTTTTCCCATAAAGCCTTCCAGTTGCGATCATAGACAAGGGCCGCATCTTGCGCCTGATTTACGAGGGGAGATATGACATTGACGCCATACACAATATCTCCATAACTTATAACGATATCCTCATTGAAAAAGCGCTTTGCGCATAATAGGCTTTGGACCATGTTGGTCTTTTCCCATCTCTGGTTCTTTATGGTCTTTACCCCGAGTGCTTCTATGCTCTCTGATCTATACCCTGTAACGACTAATATATCGGATATGCCGCAGCGCTTCAACATGTCAAGCTGCCACTCGAGCATCGTTTTCGCGCCCACCCTGTTCAGACATTTCGGCTTGTCTTCCGTAAGCGATTTTAACCGGCTGCCCCTTCCGGCAGCAAGTATTATGCCTTTCATGTATTTCCTTCCTCAAATATCATTTAAAAAGCGCCTCGATTATTCGCCTGTCAAGCATCGCGCAAGAATTTTTACGCTCCGGGTGCCATTGTATGCCAATAACGGGCTTGGTCTTGTGGAATATACCCTCTACGACTCCTCCGTCCGTTACGGCAAATACCTTGAACTCTTTCGATATATCGGCAGCTGTCAAGCCCTGATCATGAAAACTGTTCACCTTTATACTACGGCCTATTCCTTTGATGTTTATCGGCGAATCCGGCCATATATTTACCGTATGTGTGCAGGCAACATGATTCTCGCCGCTTGAGGTTCTTATGTTTTTATTCAGCCTGCCGCCTGTTACAAGATTCATCACCTGCATGCCGCGGCATATGCCAAGTAGCGGAACATTGTGTTTCAGGCAATATTTCACGATGCAGGATTCTGTCTTATCCCGATTTGGCGCCTTTCCCCAATCGTTCCCGCCCGACAAAATGACTCCATTAACTTTCAAGCTTTTCAGTTTATCTGCTATGCGGTAAGGAGAATTAGGTATGAGCACAATCTCATAACCAGGCAATGTCTTATTTGTATAACTCAAGAGGTCTCTGCTTATCGCGTCCCTCTCCTCGCCGGAATCGGGCGAGTACACCACCCGCATAGTTATTCCTATACGTTTTTTCATCTATACCTCAACCGGTTCTATCTTCCCTTCGGCGCAATTCAGTTCTATCATGTTCGCGCCCAGCACCCTGTCGAATATCTGTTCGCCGCAGCCTATTGCGGCAGGCAGTCCGAATTCCGCACACCTTATGGCCATGTGCGAATTGGCGCCTCCAAACTTTGTAACAAGCCCCGCTATCGGGCTTAAAAATATCCAGTCAAATCCCGGATCGGCGCTCTCTATCAGCACTATCTTGCCTTTGATGTCGGGTAGTTTATTATTTTCGACGTCTATGAAGACATGCGAGGCGCGGATCCTCTTGCGTGTTATGAAATTTGGCTTACTTAAAAGAAGCGGCACTATCGCCGCGTCCTCCGGCGTCTCTATTAAGTACGGAAGCCGTAAGGCAAGGGCCAGTTCATGCTCTCTCATGCCTGCAGCCGTCAAACCTTTAAGATGGTTTTTAAGGTCTTTTTCCGGGACCGTATTCAAAGTATTCAATATATCCGATATGGTAAGATACGAAAGATCCTCCCGTGTGAGCCCTATCTTCTCGCCCCACATCGCTATTATCTCAAGGGCATCGCTCACATTTTTCGTAAAGATGAATTTCGCCAGTTCGCGGGAGGCGGTAGCCTCCTTGATATATTCGATTAGATCATCGGTGCTGATTTTATATCCGAAGGCCTTGAGTAATTTTTTTATCTCCCTTTTAGCTCTTGCGGAGAAGGTAAAAGGCTTTTCGGAATATTTACTTATGGGCATGGCCCGCTTGCCTTCAAACAGGTCCTCGCGCTGATCATACCGCTTTGAAAGTATATCGTAGGTTCCCGGCCTCAGGTGGCCGTACTTGTCCATGAATTTCTTCGTTGCCATCTTGCCGGAAACAAGCCGGTCGACATCGCTCACCAGCATACTGGCAACCGTCTTTATGCTGGCCTGGAAGGCAGCGGCCTCTTCGGCGCTTATCGCACCGCATCGCGTCAGGGAGCGGATAAAGCTCTTGGCTATGAAGGCATGGCGCGCAAGTATGCTGAACGGTATAGTGCCCAATTTTATACAATCCTCGAGAAGGCTTGCCACGACATTGAGTTCGCATTTTTTGTAAATATCTTTAAGGTGAGCGCGCCTCTTCTCAAGCAGCCCTATCTTTTTTATCTCTTCGCTTATAGGCGCCTTCTTTCCGGTCAAAATATCATTGGTTAGAAGGTGGAGCGATTTCTTGAATTTCTTTTTTTCCGACGGTGTTAAAACGCCTTTCAGTTGTTCTTTCACCGATTTCTTAAAATCAAAAGTTAATGCCGTTATCGCTACTTCGAACTCTACCCTGTCATGCAATTCTTTATGCGCCTTGAGGCGGTCTAGCCATGCATTCACCAGCTTTTGGCTTATCGGCGCGTCCAGTCCTGCCGGCAGGAACGAATTGAAACTCAATCTGACGTCGATGTATGGCTTGCCGTATAACGATACGAGAAGCCGCGCGCCCTTTGGTTCAAAATAACCCATCTGCCGCCTTGCCTCCCGCCATGCGTAATCAGTTATCAAATACCTGTAAAGCGAAAGCGACAAGGGCCTAGGATAAGCACCTATCATCTCCACCGGATTCCAATCTGGCATTTCACCGAGTATTGCCGTCTTGCCGTAAAGGCCGCTCTTTTCGGTCTGGTAAGCGCCTATGAAATCACGCAAGTTGTTCACCGCATTATTTAATTTAATGGCAAGGCCGTCGTTCCAATGCGAGCTCGCCTTGATTCTTCTTACCTGGAATATATAGACCTTATTCTCTTTATCTACCGCGAACTCGATGTCCAGCGCATCGTGGCCCGTGACAGCCTCTATCTCCTGGATGGCCGTCAGGAGTGCCTTGAAGCGTTCAGAGCGAAGTCTGCCGACATGATCGCGATGGACGAGTAGTGTCCTGTTGCTGTTTTCGGACCCCTTAGTTATAGTATCGGTACGTCCTGTCTGATCGTCGTAGTTAATGACATAATACGGCGCTCCTGTATTCATGTCCCGGGTAAACACGACTCCGCTCATCGAGGTATCGGAGATCATGAACTGCACAAGCACTTCATTATCCGCCTTACCGCAGAAACCCGCCCTATCGTAGCTGTGTATGACCTTGTCGATCGCGTCGGAAAGCGAGTTTAAATCATCCGTCAACACGTTCGGCACGGATTCGTATAAACCGGCATTAGTGGAAGAATGGGTATCTTCAGAGAAAGCGCTCGATCGCACTATCACATTAGTTTTGCCGAAGTGATTTTTTATCGCCTCATTTACCAGCGAAGGATTGTTTTGCCATGACTCCACTTTAAAATAATGGAATTTAGGGATATGAGAACGCGATAAAAACGGGACAAGCCTCTCCAACGTCTGCGCCTTTGTCCCGAAATCGAACTTCGCCGCGCCCTTCTTTGTTTTTTCCAATCGTCTCATTCTTTTATCTTTCGAAAGTTTATATTTTGGCTGCTTTGAGTTCAGTCCTATTTACTATTTTATGCCAGTAATACCGGTCTTTATAATATAGTACCTGCCAGCGATAAGAGATTTCATTATTTTTTCTGG
>JAKLDX010000116.1 GCA_022703295.1 Candidatus Omnitrophota bacterium | reverse complement strand
CTACGCTCGCTTAATTCGTGGTTCATTTTTAGAATTTTGTCATTCTCCTGTATTGTTCGTATCTTGCGGTTATATTTTTCTTTGAAACATGGAGCAGTCTGTTCACTCCGAAATCCTCTACGGTGAACGATGCCATTATGGTCGCGTATATTATGCTCTTCCTGAGGCTCGTTTCGTTTATTTTTTTAACGGTGCTTAGGAATCCCACCATGCCGCCGGCAAATGTATCGCCGGCTCCTGTCGGGTCGTATATAGACTCCAGCAGATATGCCGGTGCGATGAAATGCGAATTTCTCGAAAAATATATTGCGCCGTGCTCCCCCTTTTTTATAATGACTGCCTTGGGCCCCATGCGGACGATCGCGCGCGATGCTTTTATGAGATTAGTCTCTCCGGTAAGCTGCCTTACCTCGGCGTCATTAAGAAGCAATATGTCGATCTTGGGCAACAGCTCTTCCAGTGCCTTTCGTTTGTGCTCTATCCAGTAATTCATCGAATCACAGGCGACGAGCTTTGGGCGCGTTACCTGTCTGAGCACATCATGCTGAAGCTCCGGATCGATATTCGCCAGAAAAATATGTTCCGAATTTTTTAGGGATTTTGGTATCTGAGGTTTGAATTTTTGCAGTACGTTAAGATGCGTATAAATTGTATGGGCGGTATTCAGATCATACTCATAACACCCCTTCCACCTGAATGTCTTGCCGTCCATGATCTGCAATCCGTCGGTGCCTATCTTTTTTTCTTCGAATAATTTTAAATAATTTCCGGGGAAGTCTTTTCCGACCACCGCGATCAGGTTCACTTTATTGAAAAAGGAAGCGGCCATGGAAAAATATGTCGCCGAGCCTCCGAGCACTTTTTCCCTGACGCCGAAAGGCGTTTTAACCGAATCTATCGCAACTGTGCCTACTACAAGTATGCTCATCTTTTCCCGCCCAGACATTTTTCCGCAATTTTTATCGAACAGTAATCTTCGCACATGGTGCAGACATCGTTTATGCCGGGCCTCGAGGCCTTGCGGTATTCCATGGGCCTTGCCTTATCGATGGCCAGATTAAACTGTTTTTTCCAATTTCTCATAGCCCTTGCTTTAGAGATCGCGATATCCCAGTCCATCGCGCCTTTTATACCTTTAGCGATGTCCGCGGCATGAGCGGCGATCTTAGAGGCTATCACGCCTTCTTTTACGTCTTCAAGGGTCGGGAGGCGCAAATGTTCTGACGGAGTGACGTAACAGAGAAAGTCAGCGCCCTTTGACGCTGCGATCGCGCCGCCGATAGCCGAAGTTATGTGGTCATAGCCCGGCGCTACGTCTGTCACCAGCGGCCCAAGGACGTAAAACGGTGCCTGGTTGCATATCGCCTTCTCAAGTATCACGTTCGTCTCTATCTGGTCTATGGGAACGTGCCCCGGCCCCTCGATCATAGTCTGCACGCCGGCTTTCAGCGCGCGTTTCTGTAAAGAGCCGAGAGTTATAAGCTCCATGATCTGCGGTGCATCCGTGGCGTCTGCCGTTGCCCCCGGCCTTAAACCGTCGCCAAGGCTCAATGTTATGTCGAACTCCTTTGCTATGTCCAGGACCTCATCGAAATATTCGTAGAACGGGTTTTCGCGCCTGTTTTTCAGCATCCATTCTGCAAGGAACGCACCGCCCCTGCTGACAATATTAAGTATTCTGGGGTTCTTTTTGAGTAAGCTGAGGGCATGTTGCGTAACGCCGGCATGGATCGTAAAGAAATCAACCCCTTCGCGCGCCTGGTCTCTCAGCACAGCCATCATCTCGGATATTTTTATATCTTTTATCCGGCTGTGGCGCTTAAGCCCGTCAATAACGATTTCGTAAATGGGCACTGTCCCGACCGGCACACTTGACTTTTTCAGTATCTCCCGGCGAGTTCTTTTTATCCCCGATCCGGTTGACAGGTCCATGATAGCGTCGGCGCCAAGTTCGATAGCGGCATTCATTTTCTTAAGTTCCTGGGATATGCCGGAAGATCCCTTCGAGGTGCCTATATTCGCGTTTATCTTTGTGGAAAGGCCGCTGCCGATGCCGCACAATTTTGACAGGTTACGTTTCTTGTTCCCGGGGATCACAACCCTGCCCCTGGCCAAATTTTTTCTTACAGAAACAGGATCGCACTTTTCCTTCCGGGCGACACGTTTCATTTCCGGAGTGATATAACCTTTTGCCGCCGATTCCAACTGTGTCATAAACAGGCCTTCTTTAACATTTTAGTCGCATTGAAAGGGTCTGCCGATCCGCATATCGCCCTTATCACGGCGAACCTGTGAAAACCTTCTTGCGCCAATTTGCGGATATTTGCTGAATTAATTCCGCCTATGGCGAAGAATGGTATGCCAAGTTTTTTAAGCTTTCGCAATAATCCAGCCCCTCTTGCCTTGCGGCCGTTTTTTATAGGTGTCTTAAATACGGGACCGGCGCCTACATAATCCGCGCCTTGTTGTTTTGCCAAAACGGCTTCCTTTATGTTCGTTGCCGAAATACCTAAGAGCATATCGCTGCCGATAAGGCCCCTGGCCAGGGACGCGCTTATATCGCTTTGCCCTATATGGAGCCCGTCTGAGTGCGCCGCTACGGCTACATCCGCCCTGTCGTTTACAATGAACAGCACGTTGTTTTTTCGCGCCAGTTTTCTTAACGCTACCGCGCTTTTAAGAACTTCGGGCGATAGGGGCCTTTTATCCCGCAGCTGTATCATGTCCGCGCCCGCCATGACCGCCATATGTGCAACTTCCGTGGCTTGGTCGACGCGCAGTATTCCCATATCAATGATGGCGCATAGCCTGGATCTTTTTAAAAGCTCTCTTCTCGATGTCATATACCTCAAATCTTAACGCTGCGAATTTTAAAGACTCTTTCTTGTTATTCAGCTTGGAGAATTCCTCCAACACTCTCAGGGATTCTTTAGCACGCTCCATATTCGCGGCGAAAATGTCTGGTATATCCAGCCGCGCCAGTTCGCTTTGTATCTTCGATATCCTGCCGACATCCTCTTTTGAATTACGCGCGGACGATACCATGCCGGTGTTTTCCGCGTAATATTTCTTCGCTATGCCGGATATGCCATGCCGTACTTTTTTCAGCCTATTCGAGATCTCATGCGAATTCAGAACGAACCTTGCGACATCCTCGCACACCCGCAGGCCTTCGCGTGACCGGTTAAGATTGGCATCGATAATACGAAAGGTGTTGTTCATTTCCTGATTCTTTTTATTAGGGATGTGGTCGAATAGCCCTTCACAAAAGGCAGGCTTACTACGCGGCCGCCGTAAGTTCTGACAAACGGCCCTCCGGCAATTTCTGAGACCTTCCAGTCCCCTCCTTTTACCAGTATGTCCGGCCTGAGCCTTGTGATAAGCTTTTCAGGGGTGGCTTCATTGAAAATCGTTACATAATCAATAAAATATAATGATGCCAGTATCTTTGCCCTATCACCCTGCTTATTGAGCGGCCTGCCCTTTCCTTTTAATCGCCGCACCGATGCGTCGCTGTTAAGGCCTACTACAAGCACATCTCCCAGCCTTCTGGCGCGTTCCAGATAATCGACGTGCCCGGCATGCAATATGTCAAAGCACCCGTTCGTAAATACTACTCGCTTGCCCCGGGCCTTAAGGTTTAAAATAAGCCTCTTAAGAGCCGCGGCGTTTTTTATCTTCGTTCTCATTTTTTTTATTTAAACATCTCATTCTCGATCAGATCGCAGAGGATGTGGCAGATAAGTAAATGTGATTCCTGTATCCTGGGCGTATCGTCCGAAGGTACAATTATAGTAATATCGCAGATCTTTGCCAGGCTGCCGCCTTTTGCACCGGTCAATCCTATTGCTTTCATGCCGAGCGCTTTTGCCTTTTTAACCGCTTCGAGTACATTTTTCGAATTTCCGGAAGTCGATATACCCAAAGCCACATCGCCCGCTTTCCCAAGCGCTTCGATCTGGCGCGAGAACGTAACGTCGTAGCCGTAATCGTTGGCAATGGCGGTCAGGTTGGATGTATTCGTAGTCAATGCTATTGCGGCAAGGGCGGCGCGTTCCTTTTTGAACCTGCCCACAAACTCGGCCGCCATATGCTGGCTGTCGGCCGCGCTTCCGCCGTTCCCGAAAATAAGCAATTTTCCGCCTGCTTTCAGGGACGCGGTTATGGCCGTTGCGGCCTTTTCTATGACGGCGAGCTCCTCATCGAGCATCTGCTTCTTTACCGCGACGCTGCTTTCAATAATTTTC
>JAKLDX010000115.1 GCA_022703295.1 Candidatus Omnitrophota bacterium | reverse complement strand
AGCAAAAAGGATTTTCCGGCAGGAAATACAGGTGCGCCATCTGCCTATTCACGCATTGCGAGGTTGTTGGTCATTCCGGCAGTTTCCGTTACCCTTTCTATCCTTTTCGGCAGTTATTATGCGGCCCTATTTGTTTCATCCAACTGGGCAGCCTACCTTTTAGTTACCTCGATTATAGGCGCGATAACATTAGGCGCCGGAAGCTATATGGAACAGGCGGCAAGAGGAGCGGCTACCAATTGGACTGAAATACGGCGCTGGTCGGAGACGGGATTTTTCCTGCTGGGGCTTCTCGCATATGGCGGATGGTTCAAATTTTTAACGCATCTTATTGATAATAATATCCTGGTAGAGGCATTTGACCTTTCAAAATATGAGCGGCTCCTGGCCATTCCTTTTACAAACGGCAATTTCCTGTTTGCAGCGGTCGATCTGTGCATTTTTGCGCCGCTGGTATTCATTCCGCTGGAGTTTCTCGCGAAGAAATACTGGGTATCGCAGAATGAGCCCTCTCGTACTTTCTGGCGTACAGTTCGTTACTACGCCGGAATTTCCGCACTGAACGCTGTCTGGTTCGGGACGATCTTGTATTTCGGGAGGATGCTATTTCCGAATTACGTCGTTTTGATAGATGCCAATGCCGGGATAATATGGGCGGGTGTCCTGACGTATATGCTGGGAAGATGGAACATAGCAGGATGGATGCCGGTCAGCGAGCTGGACGGCAAGATCCTTATCAATAATGCTACGGGCGAGATCAGGTTCGCACAAGACGGGCCTCTCTTAGATAGCGGCATCTCACTTATCGCGTTACGACACGGTATAACACAAGCTAATGTTGAGGACAGGCGCCAGGGGGCAAGCGACGGACCGAAAAATCAACTCACGGAAGAAGGCAGGTTACAGGCAAGGCAGGGAGCCGAAATGTTGCTAAGCCGGATACAGGAAGAGATCGAGAACGGCGAAGTGATAATCGTTTCGAGTAAGCTTGGCCGTGCGAAAGAGACTGCCGGTATATTGCGCGCTCTTGCGGGAGAAAGGTTTAACAAGGATATTCCTGTTTTTGACGAAGAGCTTGGCAACGAGAGGAGCTACGGTATTCTGGAAAATGAATCCCCTGCCGAGATGACGCCTGAGCACAGAGAATTATTCGAAGCATATATAAAAGGCAAGGATGCAAGAATTCGTCCGGGCCGGACCGGCGAAAACACGGTGGAGCTCATTATCCGCGCGAAAAAATTCGTTGAAAAATTGAATGCCCTATATCCGAAAAAGACGGTCATCTTCTGCGGCCACGCATCCATCATAAAAGCGATTAGGGTGATTGCGGGCGACAGGTCAATGAATGATGATACAGGATGCATAAACTGGAACGTCCCGACCGTTCACGCAAGGCCCGTTACCATATTCGATAAGACAGCATTTGATGCCAAATCATTCCCGGCTGGAGATAGCGGTGCCCGCGAAAGAATAGCTCATGATAAGAGCCTTCGTAATGTGTATTCCGCCGTGAAATATCTTGAAGATAGAAATACTCCGGGCCTTGATAAAGTCCTGAGGCGTGTTTTTAGTAATGGCGGAAGGGAACAGGAGGAATTCTTGGGTGAGATAGTCATCGCGGCGGCTTTGAGCATAAATATTAAATATTCCAGGGTCATCAGTATGAGCGAAGAACGTTTCGGGTCGGAGATGGATTGTGTACTGGAAGTAAGCCGCGCAAAATATCCGGGATGGAATGCCGGAAGGGATGAGCTCGACGACGGCATATATCTGGTGGAGTCGAAAACAGAAGGCAGGGACACTAACCTTAATATTGTTCTCGAGCAGATGGCTGGTGACAGAGGCGCATTTTTAAACGGGAAAAGGGTGACTATAAAACTCGATAGATACATGTCAAACGCCCGCAAAATGCTTAAGGCCGGATACGATGTAAAAGGCATTATTTTTGCCCTTAGTGGTGACGCGGTCCGGGAGCATGGCATACATGAGTTTACCATGGAAAAATCAAGCGCAAGTACGGTTATTGACATAGCCAAAATGAAGATACGCGTGGCTTTCGTGCCCGAAGCAGTTATCGAACGTCCCAAGGGAGGGCTTACAAAAAAAGAGAAAAACTTTGCGGAAGTTGTAGTGTCGGGATTAAGAGATAGCGGCAAAGTTCCGGAAAGCAGGCTGGAGGAATATACATTAATATTGGAAAAAGTAGTCGCGGCCTTTGAGATACAAAAGACCAGAGAAGCCATAATGAACGCCCTCAGGTCGGTAGGCGCAGATCCCACCTCTCGTTCCAGGCAGACCCCCGAGCAATGGGCGGAAGTCTTTGAAAAGCTTCGGCGTATAGGCGAAAGTTCTCCGGATGGTCGATTCGACGCAAAGTCCTTCCCGGCGGGAGAAACACCCCGGCCGGTATTTGATTTAGAATTTTTGAAGAAAAGAGAGACGGCGGAGCCGGGATTCGAAACCGAGTTTCAGGATTTTGTTTACAGGCTGAATCCGGAGATACAGAAGGCCGCAAGGACGCATATGCCGTTATATCCGATGGAGTGCGAGAATATCTGCGGCATAGCCAAGGCCGTCATGGACGCTAAGTTCGGAGATAGGATCGAGACGGATATCCAGAGAGGGCAATTCATAACTCAACTGGAAAACGGAAGGCACCATTCCTGGCTTATAGCATCAGACAGGGTAACTGGCAAAAAATATTATATCAGCTTCAGTGACGGGCAATTTGCCGATTACCCGGGCGATAAAGTGGTAAGTAATGATCTGGGCCTTTTTACCATAAGGCCGCGGATAAATCCTTTATATGCAGAATGGTATTATGGCACAGGCATGGGATTTGTCACTTTTAAACGCCTCCCGGACGACTCATTCCTGAAAGATAAGCTTGGTGTATTTGCCGATGAAAACCAGGAGACCATGGAATTCTTAGCCGGCCACGAACTCAGAAAAAACAGCATGGAACATGCAAGGATGGCCAGGAGCGTTTTCTCGGATCTCATGCCTGTATTGAGGGAACTGGAAGTCCCTATAGATTTAATAACCTTGGGGCATGAGCCGAATATACCTTCCCTTGACGGGATGTATTCCGCAAATGCCGTATTGAGCGGATTCCAGGAAGGCGCTTATCCCGTGTCCAAGGAAATCATGGTGTTATCAAGGGGGCCGATTTCATCGGGAGAGATCGTGGGATTCCGGCAAAGGCCTGATGGCACAATCGAAGTAATAGAATCAGCGGTAGCTTCTCTTGTAGGGCTGGATGAATACGCTTACGGCGTGGATTTCGGATGGACCACTCCGCCGGATTCTTTTATCGATAAGAAATTGATCGCGATGAAGCCTATCAAGGCAGACGGATCGTCCGGCGCCGGAACGACATTCGATATCAAGGCTTTTCCGGCGGGCGCGGAATATAGCAATTTATTCGGGCGGCTTTACAAAAATAACATAAGGCGGTTTAGGGATTATATGATCACGGACCAGGATGATGCAATGTCGGCCATTATCCACAGGTCTAATGCCGCAGCGGAAAAAAGCCGCAAGGCAAGAAAGCCGTGCATCGTGGGTATCGACGGAAATTCCGGCGCTATCAAAACGACTACAGCCGGAAAACTCGCCGAGGATATAAGAAGAAGAGGCGGCAGGGCTGTTGTCATCGAAAGAGACTGGTTTATTGACAGCCGCGATAACAGATACAGAAGGCAGGACGGGGAGTTGGCTGAAATGGAATTTAGTTTACGCGACAATGAAATCTCTTTAAGGGTTGAAAAGTTTGAGAAAGAGGTGCTCGAAAGGCTGAGTGCCTTTAGCGCGTCCGGTGAAGAAAGGATGACCCTAAACTTAACCGGGCTTTACGATAAATACGGCGGCGGCGGCCTGACACGCAAGGAGAATATAGAGATAGACCGAGATACCGTGGTGATAATAGAAGGTAACTACATATTGAATGACGCATGGCGGAAATATTTTGACATGAAGGTCCTGATGCTCGCAAGGCCTGATGTAGGGATTAAGAGAAGGCTTCCGAGGGACTCCCATTCCGATTCAAGCCGCATACAAAAGATATTCTGGAGGATAAATACACCGTCATTTATAGATTATCTTGAAACGGCCAGGATCGATCCGGATGTCGTTATTTCCACGGATTCATGGACAGAAGCGGGCCAGGAAACCGAATTCGCCACAAAGAGCTTCCCTGTAAGCAGGGAGGCCGGGACGGATATCGTAATCGGCATTAGCCGCGCGGCATATTCACCGGAGGCCGAGAAGAAACTTGCCGCGATGATCGCAAGT
>JAKLDX010000114.1 GCA_022703295.1 Candidatus Omnitrophota bacterium | reverse complement strand
ACCTCGAACATGAAATTTATCACCCGCTCTTTTATGGTCCCGAAATATTGATCTTCAAGTTGTTGGCCCTTAGGTGAGGCCGCACCCACTAGAGTACGTCCTGTCAGCAGGAGGTCTTGCCGGAGATTGTAGTAATGCTTGTCGATAAGGAAGTATTCCTGCTCCGGGCCGCAGGTGGAGAAAACTTTTTTAACGTTCTTGTGCCCGAATATCTTTAATAACGTTGTGGCTGCTTTGTTCAATGCCTCATCAGAGCGCAGCAGAGGTAATTTTTTGTCTAACGCCTCGCCGTGATAGGAAATGAATATTGTGGGTATGCATAAAGTCTTCCCGAGCTTACTCTCTATTATGAAGGCAGGGCTGGACGGGTCCCAGGCCGTGTAGCCGCGCGCTTCGAAAGTGGCGCGTATGCCGCCGGACGGAAAGCTGCTAGCATCCGGCTCGCCCTGGATGAGCTTGTTTCCTGAGAATTTTTCTATGACTTTTCCCGGGCCGGTAATGGAGATGAAGCTGTCGTGTTTTTCCGCGGTGAGGCCCGTCATCGGCTGGAACCAGTGCGTGTAATAAGTCGCTCCTTTGGAAATTGCCCAATCTTTCATCGCGCCGGCGATCTCATTCGCGTGCTCCAGGGAAATTATCTTTCCTTCGGACAACCATTTTTCGAAGGCTTCGAAGGTGCTCTTGGATATGTATTTTTTCATGGTTGATAAACTGAAGGTGTTTTCGCCGAAATATGACGATACCTTTTTGGGTAATTCATCTTTTTTGAACTCTATGCTTTTGATCTTGAATAACGCTTTTTGACGTATGCTCATAACGCTCCCTTTCCTTGATAAATTTTTACATCTGCCGGAAAATATTTCCAGCAGATGTATTATAACATAAGAATTATCCTATTCAATTAATATTATCGGATCGGATTATCCTATAGCTTCGGGGCCTTTTTCTCCTGTTCTTATCCTTACGCATTGAGCAAGGTCGATGACAAATATCTTACCGTCGCCTATCTTGCCGCTCTTTGCCCCTCTCATGATAGCGGCTATGGTAGGATCGACGAAATCCTCGTTTACCGCTATCTCAAGCCTGACTTTTTTCAGTAAATTACCCACCTCCTTCCTGCCTCTGTAAATCTCGGTCCTTCCCTTTTGCCGCCCGCAACCGAGCACATTGGAAACTGTCTTTAGGTGTATCTCTCCACCGTCCAGCTCCTTTAAGACATCCTCTAATTTATGCGGCTGCAGAATCGCTATGACAAGTTTCATCTTTACCTCCTTTATTAGTCAAGCAACGTATATGCGCTCTCCTCATGCTGGGTTATGTCCAGCCCTGCGACTTCTTCCTCATCCGGAACTCTCAATCCGATGGTTGCATCCACCAGTTTAAGCAGGATAATGGTGACTATTACTGAATAGGCCATCGTAGCCAAAACGCCTATTCCTTGCACTGCCAACTGATTAGGGTTGCCGAATAACAACCCGTTATTTCCGGCAGCGTTTATTGCTTTCTGCGCAAACAATCCTGTCAAAAGCGCTCCGACGGTACCACCTACACCGTGTACGCCGAACGCGTCCAGGCTGTCATCGTAAGCCAGTTTTAGTTTTATGACTGCCACCGCACAATAGCATACAAACCCGACAATGATCCCCATTGCCATAGCGGATACCGGCGAGACGAATCCTGCCGCAGGCGTTACCGCTACAAGGCCTGCTACTGCGCCGGTTGCTCCACCGAGTATAGTAGGTTTCCCTACGACCTTCCACTCTATGAACATCCATGTAAGTGCCGCGGCGGCCGCAGCGGTATTCGTCGCTATAAAGGCCCAGACAGCTAGTTCGTTTGCTCCGAGCGCGCTGCCGGCATTAAAACCAAACCACCCGAACCATAGTAGAGCCGCACCCAGTATCGTCAGGGGAAGGTTATGCGGAGGCATCGGTTCACGGCCGTATCCTCTCCTCTTACCTAAGATAAGGGCGCATACCAGGGCTGATATTCCGGACGAAACGTGCACTACGGTGCCGCCGGCAAAATCCAGGGCGCCCATATTGCGTAACCACCCGCCGGCTCCCCACACCCAATGACAGACGGGATCATAGATGAAGGTCGCCCACAGAAGTGTAAATACTACATAGGCGGAAAATTTCATCCTCTCAGCGAATGCCCCTGTTATAAGGGCCGGCGTGATTACAGCGAACATCATTTGGTATACCATGAATAACAGGTGCGGGATCGTAGGCGCATAGTCAGGATTTGGAGCCATCCCTACTCCGTTTAGCCCGAACCACGCGAGGCTTCCTATTATATGCCCCTTGTCCGGCCCGAACGATAAACTGTACCCCCAGAGTATCCATTGTATGCTTATCAAGCATAGCAGAAAGAACGATTGCATCATCGTCGCAAGCACATTTTTCCTCCTCACCAAGCCCCCGTAGAAAAATGCCAGCCCTGGCGCCGTCATCAGCATGACGAGCGCCGTGGATATCAATACCCATGCGGTGTCTCCGGAATTTATCATACAACCTCCTTTTCTATTTTTAAAAAGTGAACAGGCAGTCCCCGCTCAATACCGCCTGGAACCTGTCGCCGCTGTCGAAAACAGGACGATCTGACCAGTCGATGCGGACTTCCGGCCTGAATAATATTTGCGACAGAATCCTGTCTTTCGGGAATGGCTTTATGGCCACACCCAAAGTGGTTTCGTAATAATTGGCTCCTCTGGCTGCGCCGGTTGAGAAGCCGTCAGAAGAGTCGTTGTACCATTCCAACCGCGAGTTCAGTGTAGCATGCGGATTGAACGCATAGCTCGCATATCCGGCAACGCCTCCCCATTGTTTGGATCCCCGCTCCAATCCCGGTATCTGAGGCGCATTGACAAAGTCGAGTCCCGCGCCAAGGCTTAACTTATCAGTTGCCTTATGCGTTATGACCAGGTCAATCGCGGTCCACCAGTTTTTATTGTCTCCATCCGGGAGGCCTCGGCCGACAGCCGTTGGGTATTCCGGCCCTTCAGTCATGACGAAAATTATAGAAGTCTTATCGCTGGGCGTATAGGTAACCCTGCCCAGAAGGTCAAGATACCCGTTAGTGTTGCGAGTGGATTGGTTCCAGCCTTCAGTAAAACCGAGGTCGAAGGTCCATTGCTGATTTAATATATAGGTAGCCAGAACGCCCGTCTGCGTACCCGGTTCCGCGTACAGGAACTGATAGCTGTAAGAATATAATGCCTTTGATGGGTCGCCGAATGCCCCGTAAATATTGGCGCTGAAGTGCTCGAAGCCGGCCAGCTCGATCCATTTACCGGCGCGAATGCGGGCAGGCAGATAAGGTATCGCAACGTCTATGTATGCCTGAAGGGGATCTAATTGATACCGGCCTGTCTGCGTATCCCCAAGCCCTGTGGAGTGTATGAATCTTGCGTCATAACCCCATATTCCTTCCAGCCGGAAACCCAGGTCGAATTGTTTCTTGGCCGGATCTACTGTGCGCTCGGCATTCAAGCTGATCTTATCTATTAGTGGGGTATTTCTCAGGTTGTTGAACCCGAGGAAGGTCGGTCCGGCATAGGGCTGCGGCGCAGTGGTGTCATACATGTAGCCGCCCTCAGCGTAGCCGTATATCCTGATACCCGCCTTATCCAATATTTTGGCGATCCCGGCCTTTTCCAAGGCGCTCATTAACAGCCCCTGAGACACAGAGGCCGGCTGCTCTATCGTTATTTCATCGGCGTAAAGACACGCAGCTTGCGAATAAATAAGAAACATCATAACTGCCATTGACACACCAGGCTTGATCGACTTCATGAATGGCTCCTTTCGCTCAATAAAAAAGGCGTCTTCCCGGGGGCAATCTCATGTCCCCAAAAAGACGCCGACGTCTTTTATATCAATAAAATAAAAACAGCGCTCTTTTTTCCGAAGAACGCCTTTGTTAAATATTACACCTCAATGTGTACAAGCCTTACAGCACTACAAGTAAAAATGTTTTAGTTTTGGTAACCGTTTCTATATCTATTCTTTAGCCGCAGGCATTTATCCTTGATCTTTTTCTTTATCTTCACCACCATGACGTGGGAAGTGCCCAGGCGCTTTCCTATCTCCCTGATAGTCAGCCCTTCCGCGGAAAGAGACAGAACCTTCTTTTCTCTTTCAGTCAGGCCGCTCGCCATAGCAGATTCTGCCAATATTTTTCCGTCTAGGCTGTCTGCGGCCGAAGTCAGGGCATTATCAGGTAGCATGTCTTCTATGCTTTCGTCGGAGTCCTCGATCATCATATTAAGGCTTATGAGCTTGGCTTTGTCCATCGTTTTTCTCAAATAG
>JAKLDX010000113.1 GCA_022703295.1 Candidatus Omnitrophota bacterium | reverse complement strand
GAGGAGGCCTATAAGCTGGGCATCCCCATAATGACACGGCACAACGAAGTGGCTCCTCACCAATATGAATTCGCTCCGATATTCGAAGAATCGAATATAGCCGCCGATCATAACCAGCTCCTTATGGAACTGCTGAAGAAAGTGGCGCTGCGCCATAATCTCGTATGCCTTCTTCATGAAAAGCCGTTTGCGGGCATAAACGGAAGCGGCAAACACCTCAACTGGTCGCTCGCGGACGACAAGGGAAACAATCTCTTGAATCCCGGGGAGACTCCGGAAGAGAACCTGCAATTCCTTGCGATCCTGGCAGCTGTCTTACGGGCTGTTTATATTCATGCAGACCTCTTAAGGGCAAGCGTCGCCATGGCGGGCAACGAACACAGGCTCGGGGCGAATGAAGCGCCGCCTGCCATAATAAGCGTATTTGTGGGGGATCAGCTGAACGCCATACTGAACATGATCGAGAAGGGCGTAAAGACGAGGGTATCCAAACACGATATCATGGACCTCGGAATAGCGCGCCTGCCGCGTTTCAATAAGGACACGACCGACAGAAACAGGACGTCTCCATTCGCGTTCACCGGAACAAAATTCGAGTTCCGCGCGGTCGGCTCTTCTCAAAACATATCCACTCCGATTGCCTTGATAAATACCATAATAGCGGACTCCCTGGATTACGTATCAGAACAGATCAAAAAGGCTTCCGGCGGAAAAGACTTCAATACTGCGGTATTCCAAGTTATCGCAAAAATAATAAAAGAGACCAAGAATATCCGCTTTGAAGGAAATAACTACGCCCCTGAATGGGTAAAAGAGGCGAAAAAGCGCGGACTGCCCAATGTCGCCTCGACATACGAAGCGCTGAAGGCGTTGACCAGTCGCAAGAACATCGAGTTATTCGAAAAATACAAGGTCTTTTCGAAAGAAGAGGCGATAGCACGGTACCATATATGGCTGCACACCTACAACACGACTCTGGAGATAGAGGCCAACACCCTGAATGAGATGGTCAACGCGAGCATCGTTCCGTTCGGATACGAATACGCGGACCTCCTGACCAACAATCTCGAGAATCTGGCGAAACTCAAAAAAGATGTGGGGCTGAAAGTCGATAAGGATGCCTTAAGCGATCTGAAAGATCATTTAAGCGACGTCATCCTTAAAATATATTACGTCAGGCATAACGCGAAAGACATGATGAAGCTTATTGCCAATGCCGGCGCAATGGACCATGAAAAACGCGCTCAAACTTATTTCAATAAGCTGAAGCCGTTGATGGAGCATATACGAAAACATGCCGACGCGCTGGAATGCGTGGTTTCGGACGAGCACTGGGACCTGCCAAAGTACAGGGAAATGCTTTTTATAAAATAAGGTTACCAAAAGTAAGTGTTTTTTACTTGTATAATTGAATAGGCACATAGTGGTGCTTATTTAAGCACAAAAGACATAGAACATAGGCGTTCATTTTGGGGTCAATGTATAAAGACCTTAAGTGAACGCCTATTTTTTTTACACTTAAATGCCTATGATTTAGGCAGGGGGTAGAAGGTGATAACGATACTGGCAACGCAAAATGAAGAGAAGATCAAGGAAATCATAGAGCAATTCCTGCGGCAGGAAGGCTTTTCGGTATCGAAAAACGCCCAGGCAGGCATGCTCTACAGGTCTATCCTTACTATGACAGAGAAGCGGCTTATCGAGCAGATACTGGAACGAACAGAGGGAAATCAGCTTAAAGCCGCAAGGCTCTTAGGGATAAACCGTAATACGATACGCTCCAAGATAAAAAAGCTTTGCATAGACATAAATAAGTGGAAACTATAAAAGGGAACGCGCAATGAGACAAAAGAGAGTTCCGACAGAGCAGGGGCTATACAACCCGCAATTTGAGCATGACGCATGCGGGGTCGGCTTTGTCTGTGATATCAAAGGCAATGCATCCAATGATATCATACGGCAGGGCCTTGAGGTCCTGCGCCGCCTTTCTCATCGCGGATCCACCGGCGCGGACCCAAAAACCGGCGACGGGGCGGGCATACTCATACAGATACCGCATGAATTCTTACGCAAGGCATGCGCTGACACCATCAAGCTGCCGGAGAAGGGATTTTACGGAACAGGTATCGTATTTATGCCGGTAAACGAAAGCGAGAGGTACGTCTGTGAAAATATTTTCAAAAAAATAGCAGCTGAGGAGGGACAGGCCTTTCTGGGATGGCGCGAAGTGCCTGTTGACGACTCCGACATAGGAGCAACTGCCAGAGAAACGAAGCCGCATATCACCCAGGCCTTCATAAAAAGGGCCGGCAGGATAGACAGCGATGAGGCTTTTGAAAGAAAACTATATCGCATACGTAAGAAGATCGAAAACGCGGTACGCTCCTCCGACCTGAGAGAAAAGGACCGGTTCTATATAACAAACCTTTCATGCCGCACGCTTTCCTATAAGGGGTTGCTGATGCCGACGCAAGTAGAGAGGTTTTTTACCGATCTGCAGGACAAGGACATAAAAAGCTCTCTTTGCCTTGTCCACTCACGATATAGCACAAATACATTTCCCGCATGGAACCTGTCACAGCCGTTCAGGTTCATCGCGCATAACGGCGAGATAAATACCCTTCGCGGCAACATCAATTGGATGCGGGCAAGAGAAGGATTGCTTAGGAGCAAACTCTTGGGCGATGACCTCAGCGACCTATACCCCGTGATAGTGCCCGGAGGCAGCGACTCTGCCGCCATAGACAATGTTTTCGAGCTGCTTGTGCTCTCCGGGAGGAGCCTGCCCCATGCCATAATGATGCTGATACCTTCGGCCTGGCAGGAAGACGCATCTATGGACGGAAAGCTGAAAAGTTTTTACGAGTATAACACATGCCTGACCGAACCGTGGGACGGCCCCGCAGCCATCGCGTTTACGGACGGAACAAGGATCGGCGCATGCCTTGACAGGAACGGGCTGCGGCCGGCAAGATATATAGTAACCAGAAAGGACTTTGTTGTAATGGCATCGGAAGTCGGCGTATTGGATATACCGCCCGAAGAGATACTGGTATCGGGAAGGCTGGAGCCCGGCAGGATGTTCTATATCGATACTGAGCTTGGCAGAATCGTTGAAGACGGTCAGATAAAGAAAGATATCGCTTCAAGGCTTCCTTACGAGAGCTGGTTGAAGAAGAATATGGTCAACCTTGATAATATGCCCAAAGTCAAAAAGACAAAAATGAAGACGGGCGACACCCTGACCGCGCTTAAGGCATTCGGCTATACGCGCGAAGACCTCAAAGTCATAATACAGCCTATGGCGGAGAAGGGCTCGGAGCCTGTCGGCTCTATGGGGAATGATACACCGCATGCGGCATTATCAGGAAAGTCGCAGCTTCTATACACCTATTTTAAACAGCTGTTCGCGCAGGTCACGAACCCGGCGATAGACCCCATAAGAGAAGAGCTTGTCATGAGCCTCGAAAATTATATAGGCCCGGAAAAGAACCTTCTGGAGGAAAGCGCCGATCATTGCCACAGGCTTAAAGTAAAAAGGCCTGTATTAACTAACGAAGAGCTGATTAAAATAAAGAATATAAGAATAAACGGATTCAGGACAAAGACCATTCCCATGCTGTTTGACGTATCGGATAAAAAAGACTTTGACAAGGCGCTCGATAAGATATGCCGCCAATCCCGGGAAGCGATCGATGAGGGATATACCTTTATAATCCTGAGCGACCGCGGCGTGAATGAAAAATTCGCGGCTATCCCGGCCCTCCTGGCTACAGGGGCGATACATCAATTCCTGATAAAGAATGCCCTGCGCACACGCATCGGCATCATCGTTGAGAGCGGCGAACCGCGGGAGGTCCACCATTTCGCGCTGCTTTTCGGGTATGGCGCCGATTGCGTAAATCCGTATATGGCCTACGAAGCCATCGAATACTTGAGGGAAGGCAACGGCATGGAGTTCAGCGGAGAAAAGGCGCAAAATAACTACATCAAGGCCGTGGAAAAGGGGATACTGAAGATACTTTCAAAAATGGGGATATCCACCTTGCAAAGCTACAGAGGCGCCCAGATATTCGAGGCACTCGGCATAGGTAATGAAGTCATAGAAAAGTGTTTCACCGGAACTGCCTCGAGAATAGGCGGCGCCGGCTTTGATTCGATAAGGAAAGTGGCTATCGAGCAGCATGATTATGCCTACTCCGGAAACATGCGTGTGGATTATCTAAAAACAGGCGGAATATACCAATGGAAGAAAGACGGCGAGTTCCATCTGTGGAATCCTCAGAGTATCGCCGCTTTGCAGGATGCGGTGCGTAACGAAGATCCCGGCCGTTACCGTGAATTCTG
>JAKLDX010000112.1 GCA_022703295.1 Candidatus Omnitrophota bacterium | reverse complement strand
TGGTGCGTTTTATACCCTATATTAGCTTTGCTTATTTTTACGGGCGACGCCTGAAAGTTATTTGCCGTGAACGCGCCTGCGGCTGTTGCCGGCACTTCTGAATATAAGAGCGCGAGGTCTTTCCGGCCGGACTTTTTTATTCCTGCGGCAAGCCCGCTCGCGAGAAAGCCTTTCGCCGCTGTAACCCCGCTCTTGACTATTATCATTCGAGGGCCTCTTTTTCGTCAAATCCGAACATTATATTCATATTCTGGACTGCCTGGCCCGCTGCGCCTTTTTTCAGGTTATCGATGCATGACACGACTATGAGAATGTCTCCGGTAACCTTCAGGCCTATGTCGCAATAATTTGTGAGCACGACATCTTTTGTCTGCGGAAGCTTACCCTCCGCCGATATTCTGACAAAAGGTTTTCCTTTATAAAATTTCTCATATATGTCTATAACGTCTTTCGTATCCAGCTTCCTGGTAAGCCTGAGATAAATCGTCGAAAGTATCCCTCTGTTCATGGGTATGAGGTGCGGCGTAAACACGACATCCAGAGTTTTCCCCGCAACCTCAGATAATATCTTTATTATTTCTGGCTTATGCTGATGCTCGTTCGCCTTATATGCCTTTAAATTCTCATTGACCTCGCTGAAGGACAGCGCCAGGTCCGGCTTTCTGCCGGCGCCCGTAACCCCGCTTTTGGAGTCCGCGATTATATGCCCGGTATCTATGCAATTCTGTTTCAATATCGGCGCTATCCCCAATATTACGCTCGTAGGATAGCATCCCGGATTCGCTATGAGATCAGCTTTCTTTATCGCGTCATGATACAGTTCCGGCAAGCCGTATACGGCCTTCGGCAGATTTCCTTTATCCTTATGCTCGACCCCGTACCATACCTTATATACATCAGGCGCAAGACGGTAATCAGCGCTTAGGTCTATAACGCGCTTGCCGGCCTTAAGGAATATCGGTACAAGCTCCATGGAAACTTTATGCGGCAGGCCTAAAAATACAAGGTCCACGTTCTTCGCCATCGCTTCGGCATCGGGTTTTTTGCAGATAAGATCTATCTTTCCCTTCAATGCCGGGAATATACTTGAGATCGGCTCCTCTTTATCGATGACGGCCGATAGCTCTGTTATCTTTATACCTTTATGATTTACCAGAATCTTGATCACTTCTTCGCCGGCATATCCGGTAGCGCCGACTACACCCACTTTTATCATGATAAACTCCTTTTTCTCGTCGATAACCAAAATCTATATTAAAGCAAAAAACCTATCGTGTCAACTAAAATCGTCGTCGGAAGTTGACCAGATAGGTTTCGTTTTTTCGTCGGAGAAACCTCTTTATTTATTTTACCTCTTTGTGAACTGGAACCTCCTCCTTGCTCTCTTGCGCCCGTATTTTTTACGCTCCCTCATCCTGGAATCGCGCATGAGAAAACCCGCTTTTTTGATGTCCGCTTTAAGCTTCTCGTCCATTTTCACAAGAGCCCTGGCTATGCCGTGCCTTACGGCCCCTGCCTGGCCGCTCAATCCGCCGCCGGAGGCATTGATGTAAACGTCAATCTTCCCTGTCAGCTTGGCAAGCTCTATCGGCTGCATTATGATAAGCCGGTTGCTCTCGCGAGGGAAATATTCGGCAAACGGCCTTGAGTTGACGACTACTTTGCCGTCGCCTACCATTATCCTGACGCGGGCTGTTGAATTTTTACGCCTGCCTGTAGCTATATACTGGATTTTTTCTGACATTTATATTTACTCCCCTAAAGCTATCTTCAGAACTTTTGGTTTCTGCGCACTATGCGGATGCGCTTCTGTCGGGTACACGCGAAGCTTCTTCAGAAGTTTCGCGCCAAGCTTATTCCTGGGCAGCATACCGTGGACAGCGTGCCGTATGACATATTCCGGCTTTTTCTTAAGCATCGTCTCCAGGGTGGTCAAATTCAACCCGCCCGGATACGCGGAATAGTTCTTATACACCTTACTGGACAACTTCTTTCCCGTGGTCTTTACGAACTTAGCATTTATAACGATCACCTCGTCGCCCGTATCCTGATGAGGCGAGTAGATGACCTTGTCCTTACCTCTTAAGATGCTGGCTACCCTGGCGGCAAGCCTGCCCAGCACCTGATCCTTGGCATCGACTATGTGCCATTCTCTTTTTATGTCTTTTTCTTTCGCTATGTAGGTTTTCATGCTATAGTTCCCTATTGGAATACAAAAAAATGCCTCTTTATTAGAGGCGAATGATATTAACATATCACGTAATTGTTGTCAACTTAAATTTTATTGTAATTTTCCAGCCTTAAAACGAAAAATTTCTATGGAAAACGCGTTGATTCTGTAGTAATATGACACGCACGATGAGAAAAACATTCGCCGTTCTTACCTTGACTTTACTTTGCTGTAGTGAGCTTGCACACAGCGGGCAAGAGCCTGTCAAAAACCTCAGCTCTTCCGGAAATGGCGTCAGGCAATTCGAGCCGTTCGAGATAAGTGCCGAGATTGATCTGCCGTACAAAAATCCTTTCGACTGCGACGAGGTGGACCTGACGGCCAAGATAACGACTCCCGACGGGCAGGTCCTGACCGTACCCGCGTTTTACAGCGGGCAGGGTTCAGTATGGAAGGTACGTTATACCCCTTCGAAAACGGGAAAATATTCTTACCGGTTATTCCTGAAACACGCCCGAATTAAATATGAATCCGGGGCCCGGTATTTCGATACGCTTGCCGGGGACGGAAACGGCTTCCTTCGAAAAGGGCCCGACAACCCGTTCTATCCCGTGTTTGATTCCGGCAGGCCTTTCTTCGGCATAGGGCATAATATAGGCTGGGTGACCAACAATAATATCTCATCATATGAAAAATACTTTGCCCTGTTTAAGGAAAACGGCTGCAACCTGACAAGGATATGGACGAACAGCCCCTGGTCATTCATGATCGAAACTCAAAGATTATCATGGTTCAACCTGGAAGATTGCGAAAAACTCGATTCGCTTCTGAAGCTTGCCGAACAATACGGTATCTACATAGTCCTATCTCTGGATTCTTACGGCTCTCTCATGGAAGAGCGCGGTTTCTGGAATGAGGATATGTGGAAAAAGAGCCCGTACAATACGCTAAACGGCGGCCCCTGCAAACAATCCTGGGACTTTTTTACTGACGAGACTGCGAAACGGAATTATAAGAACCGCCTGCGTTACCTGATAGCGCGCTTCAGTTATTCCCCGAACATAATAGCATTCGAATTATGGAACGAGCTTGACGCACCCGAAGAATGGACCCGGGAGATGGCATCGTATATAAAATTCATAAATCCTCACGGCCAATTCGTCACTACAAGCCTGGGTTATCCGTGGGGCAATAATTTCAATGAATCGCTTATATGGGGCCTGAAAGAGATAGATATAATCGAACGCCATATATACGGGAATATGATAAAAAAGTTACCCGAGAACCTAATATCCGTAAATGTGGAATTTGCCAAAAATTACTCGAAATATATACTGGTCGCCGAATTCGGCATGGACATAAATCAATCCGATGCCGTCATAGACGCTAAAGGCGGTGCGATAGCTCTCCATCAGAGCCTCTGGGCGGCAGCGCTGACTAAATCTTTCGCGACCAGCATGAACTGGTGGTGGTCTGAATATATAAAAGAGAAGAACCTCTACCCGCATTATAAAGCCATATCGGAATTTTTGAAAGGGGTCCCCTGGAATTCCAAAACCGTCGAATTCCTCAATACGAGCCCGATCCGCTACATAAGGGCCGGGAATAACACGACGGTCTCGGATATTACCATAAACACATCTGATGCCTGGGGAGAGCTACCATACAGGGAATTTTTCGTCCATAACAATGGCGATGTGACAGGCGGCCTCGTGAATGCATATCTTCACGGTACAAGCAAGAACGATATAAGGATAGAGCCCGAATTTCAGGTCGAGTACCCCAGAAGAGGAAAATTCATCATCAATATAGACATGGTCTCCCAGGGCGCCAATATCATAGTTTCGATAGACGGTAAAGATGTCCTGAGGAAAGAATTGACCGCAGGACACGGCAAGGGCCCCTGGAAGAGAAGCCTCTACAAAAAAGACGCGGACATATACCAGTGCATATACGACACTGACATCGAAATAGAGGTGCCGCGCGGCAGGCATACCATAAAACTGCGGAACACGGGCGCGGACTGGGCCAGGATGAAACGTATAACACTTACTAATTACACCAACAGCTCTTTCGCTAATGCCGACGCGATAGGCCTGCGCTTTGACAAAGAGATCCTCATGTGGATATATAATAAAGACTGGAACTGGAAGAATGTTAAAAACGGCAAAGAGGTTACCGATATAGCCGGCGCCCTACTTACGATAGCGGAAATTGAAAACGGCATGTATTCGATAGA
>JAKLDX010000111.1 GCA_022703295.1 Candidatus Omnitrophota bacterium | reverse complement strand
GGGCAGGATACGCCGGCGCTGCACAACGCCGGCATCAGCATCAAGGCCGGTGAGCACGTTGGCATTATCGGCCGCAGCGGCTCCGGCAAAAGCACCCTGGCCATATAGATGAACAGGACTATGCTAAAAAGGCTGCTTACCAGATTTGAAGCAGCCATCCATATTATATTTTTTGACAGTTTTTCCAATTATGCGGTCTATTTCTTATTTACGATGCTCTGGAACAGGTCTATGTATTCTTTGGCCTTCTCGACATCGCTGCTTTTTACGCCTCCCTTGCCTGCCTTGGACGCGGCTTCTATGGCAGATGATATCTTATCGATAGCCATGGAGGTAAGCGCCTGTTTCGATATCGGCCCCAGGTAAAATCTCGGGTTTGAGACGTCCCCTTTTATCTTGAAATCAAACACTATTTCACCGGAAGAGGTGCTGAAATATTTTATCAGGTCGGGAACCGTGGTCTCCCAGAACTGAGCATTTTCAAAACCCTGCTTAACATAGAACTTCAGCCCGGAGAGATGCAGTTCGTTTGTAGAGCCTATGTTGCCGTTATCAAAATCAAAGATCAGAGAGCCGGAAACGCGGCCTGCCTTGAAGACGAACGGTGAATACTTGTCATAATAAGGCTCGAAGACGGGTATAGACAGATTATCGACCTCAAAATTATTTGACATCGTAAGCCGCGGCGTAGTGGGATTAAGCGATACCTTCCATCTTATCGTCTCTTCGGAGTATCCGTTAAGCATAGCGCTTCCGGCAGACGCTACACCGAGGACTTTCGAATAATCGTCGTTCAGCTGTAAAAACATCTCTGCGTCTATATTTTCGAATGTTATTATATGCGGTCTCGCGAAGCCCACCCTGTCGGTAAAAACGATCTTGCCGTTCTTTAATAAAAACTTCTGCGGTATCTTTATCAGGCTGGCAAAGGCACTTTTTTCCGGCACATCGTAAGATCTTTTTTGTTTTTCTTCCGGGCCCTTTGCCTTGGCCTTTCGGGAAGCATCATCCTCCAGCAGGCTGCGCATTTCTATCAGATTGATCTTACCGTTGCTAAGCCGCTCTATATTTATGACCGGCTTTCTCAGCACCGGGTTAATTATCTCCAAGCCGTTCAATATGCTCTTGCCTTTCAGCTTATAACCGCACCGTATCTCTTCTATCTCTACGGAATACTTATTTATAAAATAAGGCGGGTTCAGAATGTCAAAACCGATAAGCAGAACTTCGTTCTTCTGGAAATCAAATTTTATCTTGTCTATCGACACATAACTGGGAAGGCTGTTCCGGATGACTGCCTCGGCTGAATATCTCAATATGTTATATCTGTAAATAAATAGAAATATGACAGCCAGCAGGATGAACGAAATTATGCCCGCGATTACCTTCTTATTCGTACGGTTGATCATTGGCTATCCTTGAACAGATCCAGGAACTTATCTTCATATGCCTTATAAAGGTCCCATCTGTCCAGTTCATTTTTCAATATAATTGCTTTTGCCTTGTCCGTTTTTGCCTCGGCAAAAAGCTTTTCTATTTTTTCCATTATGTAAGCCGGTATTTTCTTATCGGTGGCCTGTACTGGTGCTGAAGCCTCTTTGTCTATGGTCAATACGTCTTTCACCTTATCCTCTACGCCGGACATCTTATCTTCCATTTCCCTGACGAAGTCTTCCAGTTCCTGCAGGTCTATTTTAAGACCGAGCATCCGCTGCAAAACTTCGATTATAGCGTACGACGCCTTCGGGTTGGGTAAGCCTATCGCATACTGGGGCATCGTCGCCAGGAGGCACAGGGCGTCCATATTGCGATCCCTCGCAAACCCCAGCAGGAGCCCGTTAAGGCCCGATATGTGCCCCTCTTCCATGGGGGTCACGCCGAGTTTCAAAAGCACATCCGATAAAAGAAGCTTTTTATTTACCGCGCTGTAAACCTGAGGCTTATCTTTATAGCTTACGGGCATAGGGAATGCGGCTGCCGTACATATCTTTTTGGTGTTGTACTGCTGGGCTATATCCAGGACCTTATTGAGCAGATCGAGGCCCTCCGATCCCGCAAGCTGTGCTTCGCCTTCAAAAATTATAAGGCCGGCGCTTTTGGCATAGTAAAAAGAATTCTGCGGCGGAGACGGCATTGCCGCTACACCGTCTTCGACAATAACAGAATCCAGCATCTGCAGAGGGTCCAGTTTTATTTCGGCGATTTTTGCCGTCCTGAGTTTTCTTCTTAGATAATTAACCACGCCCGAAGCGACACTCCCCATGCCGGGCCAGCCGGCTATCATCATCGGTTCCACTGTTTCAATAGTGTTTTTGTAAATTTTTATTTCACTCATATAAGGTGCCTTCAATCCCCCCACAATCCCTTACGTTTATCCCGGGCTTCTGTCTGCAATTTTACGAACTTCCCGGCGTATTTGACATTGGGTGTTACGGTCATCACCTGGGCGTACCCTTCTTCTAAAATTTTAGCGTTTACAAAAGTGCCGTCCTCAAGGTATACATATGCCAGAAGCCTTTTATACCTGTCGCGTTTTTCGACATCGAATTCAAGGCGGACCTTTTTGCCTTCACATAGCTTCTGAGTAAAATCCGCGGCTCGTTTACCCAGGGCCTGTATAGTTTTGATGTCTTTATGGCTTTTTTCGGAATCCTTTAATAACTTCTTGCTGAAATGGATCTCCGGTGTATCCACGCCTATCAGCCGGACCTTTTCGCCGTTGGAAAGCTTCAGTGTATCGCCATCTACGACTCTTGCCACATAGAGCAACTCGTCTTTGGCCACAGCCTCTTTGGAAAAATGAACTGCCCTGAACCCAAAATAAAGGATGCAGGTTATTATCAGGGCTATTGCCTGTATTATCTTTATCTCTTTTCTCATACGATAAACCGTCTCCAAATAAAAACCCCCTTTCTAGACAATGCTGCTTAGAACGGAGGTTTTTAAACTATTTAATGCGAACCCCTATGCGGTTGTGGTCCGTGCCAGAATCAATAGTATACCTCTTCTTCCGATACCAGCTTTCCGGTATCGTCATACTTTTTGATGATACGCTTGCGGCCGCCCTCAGGCGACGCAGGTTCTTCGTTAACCTTGATATTCTGTTGTTGCTGGACCGGCTGAACTTGCTGAACGCGCTGTTGCGGTGCCCTGCGATAAACTCTCTTTGGCTGCGAAGGCGTTGTTGCTGCATCCAAGAGAGCGCTCCCGATAACGCCTGTGCCGGCGCCTATCAAAGCTCCGGTCCCAGCGTTCCCGCCTGAGGCACCTGAAGCTATTGCTCCCGTGCCGGCGCCTAGCAGGCCCTGTTTTATTACTTTGCCCGCGGTATTTTCCTGCGGCACTTCTTCGTAATACTCCTCCTGATCGTCAGCAGCATAATAATCATCCGGAGGCGGCGCGCTCCTCCTTGCGTTGGAACGACTGGATGAGGAAGGTGACGTCAAGGCATCAAGTAATACGCTGCCGATAACACCTGTGCCGGCGCCTATCAAGGCCCCCTTGCCTGCGTTTCCGCCTGAGGCACCTGAAGCTATTGCTCCCGTTCCGGCTCCCAGCAGGCCCTGTTTTATTATATTACGCGATGAATCATCATCCTGTGCGCATACAGCACCTGAAAAAAATATGGCAGTAACAAAAATTACCAGCATTTCGGACAAACCGATCTTTTTCCTCATTGCCTTCCTCCTCTAATTTATTGCTGGTTAAAATATACAATATATTCAGCGGAAATTCAAGTAAGATTTTAAGCCGTTCAGGCCAACCTTAATATTTCTTTTGAGAAAATGTTATCCAGGCCCAATATACAGTTGGGGTCCAGCGCCTTTTTTATCCTCGCCATTTCAAGAACTCCCCTTTTGCCGTACATGATCTCCAGGTATTCCCGCTTTGTTTTGCCCACGCCGTGTTCAGCGGAAATGGTCCCTCCGAGGGAAACACCCTTTTTTATGAAAGAGAGGACCGTCTCCCTGGCCGCCTTAAATTCTTTTTCGCTTTGCGGGAGGAGGTTCACATGCACATGGCACTCTCCTATATGCCCGAATATTATATGGTCCATCTTTTCTCTCCGAAATGTGTCTTTATAAAACTTCATCATTTCCCAAAACTTTTTTCCCGGAACAGCTATGTCAGTACTCAGTTTCTGAAAAGAACGCCTCCTGACAATATCGTTTATGGACTCCGGTATGTAGTGCCTGAATTCATTAAAACCGTCCGCCTCTTTTTCGTTCATAGCGACCCACGTATTATCCAGAGATACATTATTATCGGAAATAAGTTTTAACCATTCCCCCAGAATTTCATCCTCCAGCCCTTCGCTAATTTCCTGCTCGAAAAATATGGCAGCATCCGCGCCGGCGGGTATATTCTTGTTTTTAATTCTTAATAAACCCAGGGCATTAGTGTCAAAATATTCCAGCGACA
>JAKLDX010000110.1 GCA_022703295.1 Candidatus Omnitrophota bacterium | reverse complement strand
GGGTTTATCGGGCCGGAGTTTATGCCAACAACTACAGTATGCTGCTGATGCCGGTGACCGGTGTGCTCGGCAATTTCTTTGTGATCATTCTCGCCGGGTTGGGCGGCTGGCTGGCCCTGCGCGGACTGGTGAGCATCGGCGTCATCGCCACCACCGCACCTGCCATGACCATCGCGAATCTCGTGCCGAACTGGCTGTTGAGCACGGAGAGCGCCAGAGGCAGCGTACGCATCTCGCTCGAGTTTATCACTATAAGGGGCCATATAAAATTGTTCCACTGCTGCAGGAACGTCAATATCGCCAGCGTCGCGAGGACCGGCTTTATCAGCGGTAATATGACGAGGCGGTAGATGGTAAATTCGCTGCAGCCGTCGATCTTCGCCGCATCCACGAGGTCATCCGGTATCGACATTATGAACTGCCTGCACAGGAATATCCCGAAAACCCCGGCCATCGACGGGACGATAAGCGCGTTAAAAGAATTCAGCCACCCCAGTTTCTTCATCAGGACGAACCCTGAAATAAGATTGACCTGCCATGGTATCATGAGAGAGCCGAGTAGCACAAAAAATATCTTATCCCTTCCCCAGAACCTGTGCTTGGCAAATGCGTAACCGGCCAGCGAGCAGAAAAATATATTGGCAATTGTGACGGCGGACGCTACATATACGGAGTTCCAGACGTACTTAAGTATCGGGATGAGCCCGAAGAGCTCCTTGTAAGGCATGAGGGTCGGATGTTTCACCAGGAAAGAAGGCGGGTACGATTGCACTTCTTCGACGGGCTTTATGCTGGTTACAAGCATCCAGACATACGGCATCGCTATGGAGATCGCGCCTATGATCAGGACGGCGTATATCACGCCCTTTACCGCGACACTCTGGAAGTGCTTGTTCTTCGGGATTTCCATATAGCTCATTTCCGTGCTCGCTCTCCCCCTAAACGTATCGTTATATTATATCAAAAAGCATTAAAAGAAGCAATCCGCCTTCGCAATCAAGGCAGAAATAGTTAAGTGCTTCGGCGGATAATCCATATGAAGCATGCGGCGGTTTTCTCATTGATCGCGAAGTACGGCAATCTTGGCCAGGGCCGGTATGACCTTCTCGAGGCCCAGGCGCACCATTTCCCTCGCCCTGTCCTGCGAAGGCGCAATGGCATAATTCCTGAACTCCGGCGCATTGCCGGACGGCCTCAGGTGCGATATCTCGCCGTTATCGAATAATATCCTTATGCCGTCCGTATAATTTATATCCGCAACTTTCCCGAAACCGTCATCTTCCAGAAAGACCGCCTCTATCCTCTTTTTAATTTTGTCCAACTCTGATGCATCATTCGGATCTCTCGGGGTCAGATAATTTATTATGGCCCTGCCCATTTCCATAGGAAATTCTTTTTTTCTGTCCGCGTATGTAAACCTCGGAGGAAGCGTTTTTAAAAATTGCGAAACGTTCGATCCGCTTTTCGCGATCAGATGTATGACGCTCAAGAGCGGTAATACCGCGTCCCTTGTAGGCAACGCCTTAAGAGTTTTATCTCCTATTATTATATCTGTGCCCGTTAAAAAACCGCCGTTCGATTCCCATGAAAAAACATTCCATCCGCCTGGATGACTGCCGATAGAATCATTCATTGCGGCAATGACAAAAGGAGACCCTATCCTGGTCAGGGTCAATTCTATCCCCTTGTCTTTGCATACCTTCCCGATGGCATCATTTGCGCTGACTGGAACGCACACGGCATCCACCTTTACATTCAGATCCTTCAGCCCGAGTACGGCGAGCAGCCCTAAAATATCGCCGGTCACATATTTTACATTACCGGTAGGCAAGCCTGCTTCATAATCCCTGTAAACCAGAAGCGGCCTGTCCGAATCACCGTCTAATGTTATCCCGATATCGAGATCGTTATCCGCAAGGACCTTTTTAAATAGCAATAAAGTCTTGTCGTAGACGCTTTCGGTATCGACCGGGACGAACTTTTCGCTCCTTAGCGGTTCACCGTTTACCTTTATATCAGGGGCAAGGACTTTAGCGCCCAGGCTTTCAAAGATCTCTTTTACAATGTCCCTTCCTACGGCAGAATGCTGATACAGGAATATTCTCGTCTCTTCGGGAAAAAACCCGCTCCCGAAAGCATCTTCATACCTGTCTATATATAATTGGCGGGCCCTGCCCGTATAACATTCTTCCCGTAAGAGCTCATTAAGCTTAGACTCAGATCCCGTCTTAAAAGTTCCGTTTTTATCAAAGAAAGAATCTTTTCCGGGCATAGAACAAATTTTCGCTCTTTCTTTTCTGACACTTTCCAGGATGCCCGGCTCATCCGATTTCAACACCTCACCCGCCCGCTTTGTGAACTTTATGCCGTTCCTGTCCGCTGGTATATGGCTGCCCGTGACCATGATGCTGGCCATATTATTACACATCGCATAATAGGCCAAAGCGGGGCTGGGAACTTGCCCCTGGTCATCAATTATGCCGCCCATATCGGAAACAGCGGCCGCAACAGCCCTTTTTATCCTGTATGTGCTGGGCCTTCTGTCTCCGCCTATCGCTATGTTGTCACCTTCTTTAAATTCTCCGAGACTCTTAAGGTACGCGATAAATCCTCTCGCGTTAATATAGCATTCCATATCGGTCATGTTCTCGACCGTATCCCTTAACCCGCTTGTACCGAACTTTAATTCTGCCATGAATTACCCCGTGAAAATTAGGGACAGATACCTTTTGGCGTCTGTCCCTAATAATGATGATACCTATTTAAGTGAGCTACTTAAACCGTGCCCCTGCGTTCTTCAAGGCTGGCGCGGATCTCCTCGGATTTTTGTTTTGTCAACGGTATGCGCAAAACAAAAATAATAGCGACGATCAGGCCAACGACCGGCAGAGAAGCAAGGCTCGAGCGGATCCAGAATATGGTCTGGGGCGACTGAACTTTAACGCTCCAGGTGAAACCCGACCATGTCAGAATAAGCCCGGAGACATAATAGCCGAGTGAATTCCCCAATTTTAAAATGTAGGAGCCGCAGGCGGTGAAGGAACCTTCCCGCCTCTTCCCCGTATTAAGCTCGTCGAAGTCCTGTATATCAGCGCCGATAGCGCTGTGCAGCATCCAGAGAGAGGCCGCGGCCATTCCCATCAGGCCCGACGCGATTGTCTGCAGCCATTTGACCGCCGGCGTGTACAAAAACCATGAACCACCGTAACCGCATATACCTATACAGCAGGCTATCACAGCCGCCTGACGTTTGCCGATGCGATCCGCCAGGATCTTATGTACCGGCACGCCCACAAGGCCGCCTACCATAAAAGCTACGCCCATCCAAAACTGCCAGTTATCTCCGAGGATCCTGTTGCCTTCGGCCACATAAAAGACCGTGGCATAGTAACCAAGCGAGCCAACCATGCTCGTACCCAGAGTAAAAGCGCCGCCCATAACCATCAGCTGGCGGAACGGCTTACATCTGAGCGTCTCCCATAAGGAGCTCATTATCGAGATCTTCTCGGTAACCTTCACCACTACCGTATGGTAGTAGCGTTCTTTGACATTGAAGAAAATGATTACTGCGAAAATAGCCATTACAATGCCCAATATCATTGTATATACCCGCATTCCCAGGAGAGTATTCTTCTGCGCTGTCCCGGGGACAAGGAACCATGCCAGGTTGGTAAACCGGAGAGCGTAAAAATTGCCCAATTCCGTCACCTTCTGGGTCATGCTGCGGTAGGACATTATGGAGGTGCGCTCGTGATAGTCGGGTGTCATCTCCGCGCCCAGGCTGTAGTAAGGAACCGTAAAACAGCTGACTATCGGATAGTAAAGCATGGTGGACGCTATCATGTACCAGAATACCACGGATATGCCGAGAAATTTCATATCCGCCCAGCCCGGCGACACCAAAAACAATACCGGCAGGCATAGCCCCGCCAAAATACCGGCGATCAAAATAAACGGGCGCCGGCGGCCCCATTTGGTACGTATATTATCCGATATCCACCCCACGATAGGATCTATAAGAGCATCCCAGATACGGATCAACGTAAGCGCCAGACCTACCAGCCACGGCGCCACACCTAAATACATATTGAAGACCGCAAAAGCGACAGCCGGGTATAACCAGAGGCCCCACATATCAATAGCCGTACCAAGGCTATAAGCCATCTTGGTTTGCCTCGGAAGACGATCCCGCACGTGTTTTTTCACCTTGACAACATTATCTTCTTGCATTACGCCTCCTTCATTTAACGGTTATAGCAGGCATCGATAAGCCGCTTTACACTTGTGGTTGCCACGCATTGAACCGTATCGGCGCCGCCGTAATAAAGCTTAACCTCGCCGTTGTTCTCCACCACAGCGCCGCAGGTGAACACCACGCTGGGGGTCTGCCCTACAAGTTCGTATAATTCCTCGGGGATCAGTATCGCGTCTTCGGCCATAGCCTTCACTTTTG
>JAKLDX010000011.1 GCA_022703295.1 Candidatus Omnitrophota bacterium | reverse complement strand
CAGTGCGTGACAGAAACAGGAAGGTTAAGTTCAAGCAGCCCTAATCTTCAAAATATACCGATTAAGACGGAGATTGGTTCTAAGATAAGAAAGGCAATTATATCTTCCGGTAAGAATAACCTGCTTGTCTCCTGCGATTATTCGCAGATAGAGTTAAGGATACTGGCGCATCTATCCGGCGACAAGAATCTCATAGAAGCGTTCAAAGAAGGATTGGATATTCACGCTTTTACCGCGAGCCTCGTATTCGGGGTGGAAGAAAAAGAAGTTACGCCCGAGATGAGAAATATGGCGAAGACAGTTAATTTCGGGATCATCTACGGGATGAGCCCGTACGGGCTTTCGCAAAGCCTGAAGATAGGGGTTGATAAGGCGAAAGAGTTCATAGACGCTTATTTTGAAAGGTATCCTGATGTCAGGCAATATATGGAAGGCCTTATAGAGGAGGCCAGAGAAAAAGGTTACGTAACGACGCTTTTGGGCAGGCGACGCTATATACCCGAGATAAACAGCCAAGATATGAGGCTTCGCCAATTTGCCGAGAGGACAGCGATAAATACGCCTATTCAGGGGTCTGCGGCAGATATAATAAAAGTAGCGATGATAGATATAAACGATAAGCTCTCGAAAAACAAAATGGATTCGCGCATGACGCTTCAGGTGCATGACGAACTTGTGCTGGATGTGCCTAAGGACGAGCTCAAAGAAGCGCACGGCGTATTACGGGACGGGATGGAAAAGGTCATAAAGTTGAAAGTGCCGGTTGAGGCACATATCGAAGTCGGGAAGAATTGGCTGGAATCGGAACCTTATAAGCTGTAAGTTTTAAGCTGTAAGCTAAAGAAAGGAAATTAAAGTAAATGGAAAAGCTTAAAGTATTGTTCGCGTCGAGCGAGGTGGTACCGTTCGCGAAGACCGGAGGACTTGCGGATGTCGCGGGCAGCCTTCCTATAGCGCTCGAAGAGCTCGGCCTTGACGTGAGGGTGATAATGCCGAAATACGCCTCCGTGAAAGTCGCAGGCAAAGAAGCGACCATGGGCACGGGCGTAAAGGTCTACTTCATCGAGCACGATGATTACTTTAACAGAAAAGAATTATACGGTGATAAATTCGGGGACTATCAGGATAACCTTGACAGGTTCGTATTTTTCTGCAAGGAGGCCCTTGAAAGATGCAAAAAAGAAAATTTCAGGCCTGACATAATACAATGCAACGACTGGCAGACGGCGCTGATACCGGTATATTTAAATACATTTTATAAATATGACCCTTTCTTCGCGAAGACCAAGGTTTTGTTCACTATACATAACATGGCGTATCAGGGACTTTTTGACAAAGAGCAATTCCCTAAGATGGGGCTCGACTGGTCGTTATTCACCATAAACTATTTTGAATTTTACGGCAAAGTGAATCTGATGAAGGCGGGGCTCATATATTCCGACGCTATAAGCACGGTAAGCCCGACTTACGCCAATGAGATATTGACCAAGGAATTCGGTTGCGGGCTCGAAGGTGTCCTGAAGACGCGCCAGGATGTCCTGTCCGGCATACTCAACGGCATAGATTACGGGGTATGGAATCCAGCAGTCGACAAAAAGATATTCAAGAAATATTCCGTTGAAAATATCGAAGACAAATACCTTAACAAAGAGATGCTGCAGAAGGAATCTAACTTCAAGATCGACCGCGATATCCCGACCATAGGCATAATATCGCGCCTCGCGGACCAGAAGGGCCTGGACCTGCTGGCAAAAATAATAGATGACCTTCTGAACATGAAAGTCCAGTTCATCCTTCTCGGCACCGGTGATAATAAATATCACGTCCTGTTCGAGAAGATGGCTAAGAGACACCCGAAGAATACCTCTATAAACCTGAAATTTGACGCGGTCCTCGCGCAGAAGATATACGCCGGCTGTGACATATTCCTTATGCCGTCAAGATATGAGCCATGCGGCCTCGGACAGATGATAAGTTTTAAATACGGGACGGTGCCGGTTGTCAGGCAGACGGGCGGCCTGAAAGACAGCGTGGAGGAATTCGACCTGAAAACGCGCAAGGGGAGCGGCTTTACTTTTGAGACATATAAGCCGGAATACTTTTTCAACGCCGTAAAGAAAGCGCTCCAGGTCTACAACCATAAAGAGGCCTGGGAGGCCCTTGTCAAAAAGATCATGAAGCTCGATTTTTCATGGAAGGCCTCAGCGGCCGATTATGTAAAACTTTACGATAACATCCTGAAAAAATGACGATACTAGGGTTGACTGGAAGTTTCGGGACAGGCAAGACATTCGTCGCGTCGGTTTTTAAGAAACTGGGAGCGAAAATCATCGATGCGGACGCGATCGCCCATGCGGTCATAAGGAAGGGCACGGGCGTGCATAAAAAAATGGTCATCCTGTTCGGCGGCGGGATATTGGACAAACGCGGGAATATCAACAGGAGAAAAACTGCCGAGATTATTTTTAAGAACAAAGCTAATGTCAAAAAATTGAACGGGATAGTTCATCCGGCGGTGATCAGGATAATAAAAGAGAAGGTGGGGAGGTGCGCTTCGGGGGATATTGTAGTAATAGATGCCCCTCTCCTGATAGAGGCCCGCCTCACAGGCATTACGGATAAATTGATAGTGGTGAAGGCTTCAAGAAAAAAACAGATCGAAAGATGCAAGGCAAAATTCCGCATAAGCGAAAAGGAGGTATTGAAGAGGATAGGAAGTCAGTTACCTTTAACAGAGAAAATAAAACTTGCGGATTTCGTTATCGATAATAACGGCACGAAATCCGAAACAACGACAAAAATAAAAAAAGCATGGAGGAAGATAGTATGGAAATAGGTGAGCTAAAAACGCTGAGCATAGCCGAGCTTACAAAGCTGGCGAAGGAACTTAATGTTAACGGCGTCAGCGGCCTGAAAAAACAGGACCTCATATTCAAGATCCTGCAGGCCAAGACTGAAAAAGAAGGACTGATCTTTGGCGAGGGGGTGCTTGAGATATTACCGGACGGTTTCGGATTTTTAAGAAGCCCCGACTATAATTACCTGCCCGGGCCCGACGACATATATGTCTCGCCTTCGCAGATAAGGAAGTTCAACTTGCGCACAGGCGATACGGTGAGCGGACAGATAAGGCCGCCGAAGGAAGGCGAGAGATATTTTGCACTGTTGAAGGTGGAAGCGGTCAATCTCGGGAACCCGGACGACATGAAAGACAAGACGCTCTTCGATAACCTTACGCCGCTTTACGCCAACGAGAGGTTCATCCTTGAGACCAAGCCGGATGAGGTGTCGACAAGGGTAATGGACCTGTTGACACCGGTGGGAAAAGGCCAGCGCGGGATGATAGTCGCGCCTCCCTACAGCGGCAAGACGGTCCTTTTGCAGAAATTCGCGAACGCCATTACTACGAATTATCCGGAGGCCGTCCTGATAGTGCTTCTGATAGACGAAAGGCCCGAGGAAGTTACTGATATGCAGCGTTCGGTAAAGGGCGAGGTCATAAGTTCGACGTTTGACGAGCCCTCGGAGAGGCATATCCAGGTCGCCGAGATAGTCCTGGAAAAAGCGAAGCGCCTGGTCGAGAACAGGAAAGATGTCGTTGTGCTCCTGGATTCGATAACGCGTCTTGCCAGAGCGTACAACTCCTGCGTTCCGCATTCGGGAAAGATCCTGTCGGGCGGCGTTGATTCGAACGCTCTCCAGAAGCCCAAGAGGTTTTTCGGGGCCGCGCGTAACATAGAAGAGGGCGGAAGCCTTACCATAATCGCGACAGCGCTTGTGGATACCGGCTCAAGAATGGACGAGGTTATATTCGAAGAGTTCAAGGGCACGGGCAACATGGAAATACAGCTGGACAGGAACCTCTTCCAGAAGAGGATATATCCGGCCATAGATATCAAGCGCTCGAATACGAGGAAAGAAGAGCTTCTCGTTCATCCGGACGAGCTGAAGCGTATCTGGCTCATGAGAAAGGTTCTCAATGAGCTTAGTAGCGACGAGGCCATGCAGTTATTGATAGAGAAACTGGCGAAGACGAAGACCAATGCCGAGTTTCTGATGTCAATGAACAAATAGCTTTAAGCTTTAAGCTTTAAGCTGTAAGCCATAAGCTTATAGCTTCTTTGACTTATCGCTTATAGCTTACAACATATAACTAAAGAGAGGAGAATAAGATGAAGGATAAGGTCCATCCGGAATACAAAGAGACGACGATCGCATGTGTGTGCGGCGAAGTCATACATACCCGCTCGACTAAGCAGAATATCCACGTGGATATATGCTCGAAGTGCCACCCGTTCTTTACGGGTAAGCAGAAACTTATAGACTCGGCCGGCAGGGTCGAGAGATTCGCCAAGAGGTATGAGGGCAAGGTGAAACCGCCGAAGAGCAAGGCCAAGGCCCCTAAGGCGGAAAAGCCCAAGACGGATATAAAAGAAGTGCTTAAAGGCGAGACCAAAGAAGAGCCCAAGGCGGAAGAAGGAAAGCAGTAAAACGTGATTTATCCCGCCTCGACAATAGAACAGACCAGGCGGGATGTCGCATTAAAAGAAAGGGGCCCGGGGCTCCATGTTTGAAAAGATACTGGAAGAAAAGATAAAACGCTGCGACAGGCTGCATGAGCTTATGGCCGACCCTAAAGTGATAGGGAATGCCTCCGAATACCAGGCTTATGCGAAGGAATTGTCCGCGCTCACTCCTATAGTAAATGCTTACAAAGAATATCAGAAGATATCTTCGGATATATCGGAGCTGGGTAAGGTTTTATCGCAAGATACACATGACAAAGAATTCCTTGTCCTGGCAGAGGAAGAAAAGCATAAGCTCGAGGCTGTCGTCAAAAAGCTCGCGACAGAGATAGAAGAGATGCTGCTGGAAAAAGAATCAGGAAGCGACAAGGATATTATACTGGAAATACGGGCGGGCACCGGCGGCGTCGAGGCCAGCCTTTTCGCGGCAGACCTGATGCGCATGTACTCAAAATACGCCGCCAAAAAAGGCTGGAAGCTGGAACTTATTGATTCGAGTACGTCGGAAAAAGGCGGGTACAAGGAAGTCATATGTTCTGTTTCCGGCAAAGGCGTATACGGGAATATGAAGTTTGAGAGCGGGACCCACAGGGTCCAGAGAGTGCCCGATACCGAGGCTTCGGGGAGGATACACACTTCGGCCGCGACGGTGGCGGTATTGCCTGAAGCCGAAGAGGTCGATATCGATATAAAACCGGAGGATCTGCGCATAGATGTCTTCAGGGCCGGCGGCAAGGGAGGCCAGGGGGTTAACAGGACCGATTCTGCCGTGAGGTTGACGCACCTGCCCAGTGGCATGGTGGTCACCTGCCAGGACGAGAGGTCACAACTGAAGAATAAGGCCAAGGCCATGAGGGTTTTGAGGGCAAGATTATTCGATCTGAAACAGGGAGAGCAGAACGCAAAGATCACCAAGGCACGCCGCGCGCAGGTGGGCACAGGTGACCGCTCGGAAAAGATAAGGACTTACAATTTCCCGGACAGGCGCATCACGGATCACAGGATAGGCCTTACCGTACACAATCTTGAAGATGTGCTGGAGGGAGAGCTTGACGAGATAATAGGCGCACTGAAGGAAGAAGAGAGAAGCTTGAGGTTAAAAGCAGCCGTATGAAGACGATCGAACCGTTTACCCCGATACAATATATCATAGGCCATGCCGAGTTTTGCGGGCTGGACCTCATGGTAAATGAGGATGTCCTGATACCGCGGCCGGAGACGGAGATGCTGGTCGAGGCGGCTGTGGATATAGTCAGGGTGAAGGGGCAGGGGGCAAAGGATGAAGGGATGAAGATCCTCGATCTCTGCACAGGATCGGGCAATATAGCAATTGCGTTGACAAAAAGTGTGCCGGACTGTAAAATAATCGCTTCCGACATCTCCGATAATGCGCTGGATACGGCGCGGGTCAATGCCGAAAAATACGGCTGTTCGGGCAGGATCGGATTTGTCAAAAGCGATTTATTTGATAATATAGAAGATAAATTTGATATAATAATATCAAACCCGCCTTATATAGCAAGGCACGAATTCAGCGAGCTTCCGAAAGAAGTTTTAATGGAGCCGAAACTTGCGCTTGACGGCGGCGAAGACGGGCTTGATTTTTACAGGAAGATAATAGCCGGAGCGCCGCGGATAATTAAAGAAGGCGGCTACGTTATTTTTGAAATCGGCTTCGGGCAGCTTAAAGGTGTCTCGGAGATAATTTCAGGCTCCGGGTGTTTTGATATTTCGGAAGTCAGAAAAGATTTTAACGGTATCGACAGAGTGGTTGTGGCAAAATGGATAAATTCCTGATAGAGGGCGGAAGGCGGCTTTCCGGGAGCATTTCGATAAGCGGGGCGAAAAATGCGTGCCTGCCGATATTGGCGGCTACATTGCTTTCGGATGATAAGTCCATTATAAGAAATGTCCCTAATCTAAGGGACATGTCCACGATGCTGAAGATATTGAAGAATTTCGGCGCAAGGGTTCAGCAGGATGCCGACAAAATAACCATTGAGCCTAAGGGATATAAAAAATATATAGCCCCTTATGACCTTGTCAGCACGATGCGTGCCTCTGTTTGTGTCCTGGGGCCGCTTCTCGCGAAGCAGAAAAGGGCAGAAGTCTCGTTCCCGGGCGGATGCGTTATAGGGCCGCGGCCCATAGACCTGCATTTAAAGGGCCTGCGCGCGCTCGGCGTGGATATAAAGATCGAGAAGGGTTATATAATCGCCGACGGCCGTAAAATGCGCGGCGCGAATGTGTATCTGGGAGGGCATTTCGGGTCAAGCGTACTGGCAACGGCCAACACGATGATGGCTGCGACGCTGATCAAAGGGGTCACCGTGATAGAGAATGCGGCATGCGAGCCCGAAGTGACGGACCTGGCAACTTTCTTGATAAAGATGGGCGCGAAGATAAAAGGGCTCGGCACGCACCAGATAATAATCGAAGGGGTGAAGCGGCTTCACGGCGCGGAGCACTCGGTAATTGCGGACAGGATAGAGGCGGGGACTTATATAATAGCCGCGGCGGTTACGAAAGGCGATATAACTTTAAGGAACGCGAAACTGGAGAATCTGGTTGCCGTAGCGGATAAGCTTGCTGAGGCGGGGCTTGATATAAGAAAAGTCCCCAACGGGATCAGGGCCAGGTACGTCAGAAAATTAAAACCGATGGATATAACGACGCTTCCGTATCCCGGTTTTCCGACGGACTTGCAAGCCCAGTTCATGAGCCTCATGACGGTTACGGAAGGCATAAGCGTTATAACCGAAAAGATATACCCGGAGAGATTCATCCATATAAGCGAACTCGGCAGAATGGGCGCGAATATCCAACTCGAGGGAGCGAGCGCGATAATAACGGGAGTGAAGAGTCTGAGCGGAGCGCCGGTAATGGCATCCGACCTGAGGGCATCGGCGGCATTAGTGCTCGCCGGCCTTGTAGCGAAAGACGTGACAGAGGTCCACAGGATATATCACCTGGACAGGGGTTACGAGGATATAGAGGAGAAACTGACGCAGTTGGGTGCGAGAGTGTGGCGGGAAAAAGAAAGGTAAACTAAAAACTCAAAAGTTAAAACTCAAAACTTATGTGTCCTTCGGACCTGGATTTCAGCTTTAAGTTTTTAGTTGCAGTTTAGAATTTTTAGTTTTAAACTTTAAGTTAAAAATAGGCTATAACGAGGAGGAAAAATGGCAGCAGTAATTAGGCTTAAAAGGTTCGGAACGCTGAAGAAACCGTTTCATCGCATCGTCGTGATAGATAAAAGAAGAGCCCGCAACAGCGAAGCGATAGAAAATCTAGGCTACTACGATCCGAAGACCGATCCGGCCACCATCAAGGTGAATAAGGAGCGCGCGGAATACTGGTTGGGTGTGGGCGCGACGCCTTCGGCGGCTGTGAGGACTTTATTGAAGAAACAGGGAATCAAGGCTTAATCTAATTTATGCAGATAGATGTCCTGACGCTCTTCCCCGGGATGTTCGACAGCGTGCTTGGCGAATCGATGCTGAAGCGTGCGATAGCCAGGGGTTTGCTGAAGGTAAAAGTACACAATCTGAGAGACTGGACATCCGACGCTCACAGGACCGCCGATGATAAACCGTTCGGCGGCGGCCCCGGCATGGTGATGAAGGTCGAGCCGGTTTACAGGGCGCTAAAAGATATCAAAAAAGGGTCCAGAGTAATACTGCTTACGCCGCAGGGCCGCAGGCTGGACCAGGAGATCGTAAAGGAACTGGCAAAAGAGAAAAAGCTTCTTCTTGTCTGCGGGCACTATGAAGGTGTCGATGAGAGGATAAGAAGTTTAGTCGACGACGAGATATCGATAGGCGACTATATATTGACGTGTGGTGAGATACCTGCGCTGGCCATAATAGATTCGGTGGCGAGGCTTATAAAAGGTGTCCTGGGGCACGCCGAATCAGCAAAACATGAATCGTTCGAAAACGGTCTTTTGGAATATCCGCAATATACAAGGCCGGCCGATTTCAAGGGGCTGAAAGTGCCGGAGGTATTGATCAGGGGAGATCATAAAAAGATAGAGGCCTGGCGGAAAGAAAAAGCGACGGAGAGGACAAGGCAGAGAAGGCCTGATCTGTTAAAAAGGAAAGGATAAAAAAAGTGGAAAAATATCTGAAGATTCTTGCGTCAAAGCAAATGAAGAAGGATATCCCGAACTTCAATATCGGGGATACCGTGGATGTTGCGATAAAAATAATCGAAGAGGGCAAGGCGCGCCTCCAGACTTTCGAGGGGATAGTAATTGCCAGGGCGGGTTCGGGGCTGGGCGAGACATTCACCGTCAGAAAGATATCGTACGGAGAAGGGGTCGAAATGGTATTTCCGCTTCATTCGCCTTCCATCGACAAGATAAAAGTGGTAAAAAAAGGCGATGTCAGGCGCGCGAAATTGTATTACCTCAAGCGAAAAGTCGGGAAAGAGACGAAAGTTGAAGAAAAAATCGGATCCTCAGAAAATCCAGCGGCTCCTGGCCCACGAGAGGAAACTAAATAGCCTCGGTTACGGGATAATCGCCGGTGTTGACGAGGCAGGCCGCGGACCGTTGGCAGGCCCTGTCGTAGCCGGTGCGGTTATCCTGAAAAGCCTGGATTTTTCCGAAGATATCGACGATTCCAAGAAGCTTACCCCCAAAAAAAGAGATAAAGCCTACCTCGAGATAATGTCCAAAGCCGTTGTCGGTATCGGCATAGTCGATGAAAAGACCATAGACCGCATTAATATCTACCGCGCGACTATAAAAGCAATGGAGATCGCCATTGCAAATCTGAATATGGCTCCCGAATATGTGATAGTCGACGGAAAGATGAGGCTGTCAACGAAATGTCCGCTGAAGTGCATTATAAGAGGGGACTCGGAAAGCCTCTCGATAGCGGCAGCGTCAATAATCGCTAAAGTCACCCGGGACAGGATGATGCTGAAATACCACGATGAGTATCCGCAGTACGGTTTTGATAAACATAAAGGTTACGGCACAAAAACGCACAAACTAGCCCTTCAGGAACACGGCCCATCCCCGATCCACCGCTTCAGTTTCCGGCCTGTAAAAGAATCAACGCTTTAATCCGATTCAAATCTTTTATTATTGACCCTTCCCGTACTTTATACTAAAATAATATCCCTATTAGCATTAATATCATTGACCTATTATATATTAATTACTGGCTGATCCTGTGAAAAAGGCAAAACTAAAATCCATTCTTTCGATCGCGGAAGACCTCGGTATACACAGACAATACCTCGAACTTTACGGTGACCACAAGGCAAAGATCTCCCTTGATCTATTAAGCAAAATAAGGAATAAGCGCCGCGGCAGGTATATCGTCGTGACCGGTATAACACCCACGCCTCTCGGCGAGGGCAAGACCGTAACGACTATCGGCCTTGCGATGGCTTTGAATAAGGGCGCTAAAAGGGCCGCGGCCTGTATAAGAGAGCCGTCTATCGGGCCGTTTTTCGGAGTGAAGGGCGGCGGAGTGGGCGGTGGCGCCTCAGAGGTGCTTCCCGCCGATGACATAAATCTCCATCTGACAGGCGACATTCATGCGGTCGGCGCCTCGCATAATCTTTGTGCCGCGTATCTGGACAATCACCTCTTTCGCGGCAACCGCCTTAATGTAAATACGGACAAAATATTCTGGAAACGTGTAATCGATGTCAACGACCGTGCCCTCAGAAGTGTCAGGATAGGCCTGGGCGGGGGCGAGAACGGTTTTGAGCGGGATACGGGTTTCGATATCACGGCCGCAAGCGAGATAATGGCCATCATGGCCCTTACGGATTCTATCCCGGATCTGAGAAAAAGGCTTTCAAGGATAGTCGTGGCTTTGGCCAACGACGGGAGGATCGTTACGGCCGGCGATCTTAAAGTTGACGGCGCTATGGCAGCGCTACTGGCAGATGCAATAAAGCCAAATCTGGTCCAGACGAGCGAGGGGACCGCCTGTTTTATCCATACAGGCCCTTTTGCCAATATAACACATGGTAACAGCTCGATCCTGGCTGATTATATGGCCCTGGGGCTCGCCGATTTCGTTGTGACGGAATCGGGGTTTGGCGCGGATTGCGGGCTCGAAAAGTTCGCGGATATAAAATGCAGGCACAGCGGATTAAGGCCCGATGCGGCAGTTCTGGTATGCTCGATCCGGGCGCTGAAGATGCATTCCGGCGCGTTCAAGGCGATAGCAGGCAAGCCTCTGGACAAAGAACTGACGCGGGAAGATGTCGATGCCGTAGAGCAGGGTTTTGTTAATTTAGAAAAACAGATAGAGAATGTAAGACTGTTCGGGATACCTTGTGTAGTCGCGATAAATAAATTTTCTACGGATACGGCCAGAGAGATAGAGACGGTCAGGATAAAAGCTCTTGAAGCCGGGGCAATGGATTGCGTTGTGAGCGATGTTTATAAATGCGGTTCCCGGGGTGCTGCGAAGTTAGCGGAATCGGTAAAGGATGCCTGCGGCGCGAAATCGAAGTTCAAACCCCTGTATCCTCTGGATATGGATATAAAGGAAAAGATCGAAACGATAGCCAGGAAAGTCTATGGCGCTAAAGATGTTCACTTCGAACCCATGGCGGCGGAGAATATTGCTATTTACAAAAAGCTGGGTTTCGGGAAACTTCCGATCTGCATGGCGAAGACGCACCTGTCGCTTTCGCATGACCCGAATCTGAAAGGCCGTCCCGAAGGATTCACTCTTCCGGTGAGGGATGTAAAGCCGTCCATAGGCGCCGGATTTCTGTATGCTTTGTGCGGAAAGACGCTGACGATGCCGGCATTGCCGTCGCATCCTGCCGGCGAAAATATCGATATTGATTCAAAAGGAAGGATGAAATATGTATATTGACGGACCGATAAAAACATATCTCGAGGATCTGGCGGCGAAAAAGCCCGCACCGGGCGGCGGTAGTGCAGCCGGCTTAAGCGCGGCAATAGGCGCAAGCCTCATGTCAATGGTTGCCAATTACACGGTGGGCAACCCGAAATACAAGGATGCCGAGAACAAGGTTGCCGACATACTTGTCAGAGTCGAGAAGGCCAGGGAAGACCTGCAGGACCTGGTGGATAAGGATGTCGAAGCATATGCTAAATTGTCTAAGGCGATGAAGGAGTCGAAAGATGCCGCAAGGCTTGACGCGGCATTTAAGGAAGCGGTGATCCCGCCTTTCGATATCTGCAAAATATCGAGTGAATGCATGAAGCTCTGCGCTGAACTGGTAAAATGCGGCAACAAAAATCTCATAACGGATACGGCGATAGCCGCCATCCTGCTCGAGGGCGCTTTTCTGTCGGCGAAATTCAACGTTTACATAAACCTGAAATATATAAAGGATATGGACTATATCGGCCATATCCATAAATTTCTGGCGCCTCTGGAAGAGCTCATGCCGAAATTAAAGGAAGAGATATTAGAACAATGTGAAGATGTTATTTCAAAGTAAGGAGAGACAGGGATAAATGGCAAAATTGTTAGAAGGGAAAGTAATCGCGGAAGGGCTGAAAGCCCGGATCAAAAGTGAAGTTGAGTCGTTGAAGGCGAAGCATGGCAAGGCTCCGAAGCTTCTGGCCCTGCAGCTGGGGGAGAACGCGTCATCGGCCGTTTACGTTAAAGCCCAGAAGAAGGTAGCGGAAAGCTTAGGTATTGATTATGAATTAAAGGTATTGCCGGATACTACTTCACAGGCTGAAGCGGAAACACTGATAAATAACCTGAATAAGGATGCCGGCATAACGGCAATAATACTTCAACTGCCTGTTCCGAAGGGCATAGACGCGAAAAAACTGGCAAGCCTTATAGCCCCTCAGAAAGACGCGGAGGGGATGCACCCGCAGAATCTGGGGAAGATCCTGCTTGGCAATTACAAGATAGGGCCGTGCACGGCAATGGCAGTTATGGAGCTGCTCGAAAGCACGGGTGAGAAATTGTACGGCAAAGAGGCTGTTGTTGTCGGGCATTCGGAGATAGTCGGAAAGCCTCTTGCGCTTATGCTGCTCAATAAATTCGCGACGACCACCGTGTGCCATATAGGCACAGGCGAGCGCGGAGTATTGCCGGATCACGTGAAAAAAGCCGAAATCCTGATTGTCGCGGTCGGCAAGGCAGGCCTCGTTAAAGGCGATTGGATAAAAGACGGAGCCATAGTGGTGGATGTGGGGATAAACCGGGTCGGCGATAAGATACTGGGCGATGTCGAGTTTGAGGGTGCGTCACAAAAGGCGTCGTTCATTACGCCTGTCCCCGGCGGCGTCGGGCCGATAACTACGACGATGTTGATGCGCAATACGGTTGAGTTGTTCAAAGATCAGCTATAAGCCGTAAGCTTTAAGCCATAAGCAGGAGAAAAAATGACTTTTTATGAGAAGATAAGTGCGGGAAAATTCATAGTCACGAGCGAGATCGGTCCTCCGAAAGGCACTGATATAAAAGAGATGCTCGACGACGCGGAACTGATAAAAAATAAGGTGGACGCCATAAACGTTACGGACCTGCAGAGTTCCGTGATGAGGGTCGGTTCTTTGGCCATCTGCCGCCTTTTGCTGGACAAAGGCATCACGCCGATATTCCAGATGACATGCCGCGACAGGAACCGCCTTGCGCTTCAGTCTGACCTTCTTTCGGCCGGCGTTTTAGGCATAGAGAACGTCCTTCTGCTGACAGGTGATTATCCTTCTCTCGGGGATCATCCCGAAGCGAAACCTGTCTTTGATCTCGGGAGCGTTCAACTTATTGAAGTGGCCAGGACGCTGCAGGAAGGTAAGGACATGAAAGGGAATGCGCTGAAAGGCGCTCCGAAATTCTGCATGGGCGCGGTGGTCAACCCGGGCGCTGACCCGCTGGAGCCGGAGATAATAAAGATGGAGAAGAAGGTGAAAGCAGGCGCGCAGTTTTTTCAGACACAGGCTGTATATGACATAGGATTGTACAAAAAATTCCTTGATAGCGTAAAACATATAAACGTGCCGGTTTTCGCTGGGATCGTGCTTCTGAAATCCGCGGGAATGGCCAGATACATGAATAAGAATGTCGCCGGTGTATTCGTGCCGGAAGACCTGATAAAAGAGATGGAAACCACAAAAGACAAATCGGCTAAATCGATAGAAATAGCCGCGAGATTGATAAAGGAATTGAAGCCTTTATGTAAAGGCATTCACATAATGCCCATAGGTTGGGATAAGAAGGTGCCGGCGGTAATTGATGCGGCGGGGTTATAGTTAGCTTTAAGCTGTAAGCCTTAAGCCTACAGCTTAAAAATGGAGGAACGATGTCGAACAAAACAGCTGAGATTACGGTGAAGACAGTCGCGACGCTCATGGTGAGCGGCGCCAAAAAGGTTATGGCTGAGGCGGATAGCCTTTTAAATAAAACAATGAAAGAGAAGGGAATCGACTCAAAGGTCGCGTTCCCCGAAACAGCTTTCTATCTGCCTTTGGCGAATGCGCTTTTAGGCGTGGAGGTAAAGACGCTTGCGGATACTAAAAAGGTATTCGATACCGCGAAGACGCTTGTGATCAAAGACGTGCCGCCGGAGGATAAATGGGATACGTTTTTAAAAGATTCCCTTAATGCCGGCGTTGCCACGATACTTTCGGAAGAAATTATATGCGCCCTGAAATATATTTACGGCGAGGAGCCGCAGGCCGGTTGCCCCGGATTTTTTTCGGACACTCTGCTCAGGGGGCTCGGCATACAGCTTGTTGACGGCAGGATATCCGGGATAGCGGTGATATTGGGCAAGGCGCCAGATGCCAAAACAGCGGTCGAGATAGTGAGGGAGCTTCAAAAGCGCAACATCCTGACGCTCGTCGGCGGCAATGTTGACGGGGTGAGCATTATCGACCAGTTGAAAGACGGCGGCCTGCATATGGGGCTGGAATCTTATGTTGTGCCGTTCGGCAAAGATACGATCTCGGTCGTTTATGTGCTGAATTTCGCGATACGCGCAGCGCTGACATTCGGCGGGATCAAAGCGGGAAATACTGCTGCGTGTGTCGAATATGTCAGGCAGAGGGTCCCGGCATTCGTCCTGCTTCTGGGCGGTGTCGATGAAGTCAAGGCGGCTACGGGCGCGGGCGCGCTTGCCGCAGGAGTCCCTATAATAACGGACCTTGATCTGCCGGAAGTCAGAGTGCCCGGTGTTTGCGCTCATGAGGAATGCCTCATCAAGGAAAAGGATTATTCCAAAATAGTGCAGAGGGCCATAGAGACTCGCGGGATAAAAATAAAAGTCGCTAAAGTACCGATACCCGTCCCATTCTCGGCGGCGTTTGAAGGCGAGCGCGTCAGAAAAGAGAATATGTATGCGCAGTTCGGCGGGAAATATTCCGCGGCGTTCGAATATTTAAAGATGAGGAAATTTGACGATATAACGGACGGAAAAGTAGAGGTCATCGGGCCGGATGTGGATGCCATGAAAGAGGGTTCCAGTCATCCGCTGGGCATTGTAGTGGAAGTCGCGGGCCGCAAAATGAATACGGATTTCGAGCCTATACTTGAACGCCAGATACACAGGTTCCTTAATTATGCCATGGGTATATTCCATATGGGCCAGCGCGACATGAACTGGATCAGGATATCGAAAGACGCTCATAAGGCCGGTTTCAGAATAAAACATTTCGGAGATATACTGGTCGCTAAACTTCACGACGAATACGGCGCCATAGTGGATAAGGTCCAGGTCACGATATATACGGATGAAAAAGATGTGAAGCGCCTGCTCCCGGAGGCGAGAAAGGCATTCGACTTGCGAGATGAGCGCCTTGCCGGGATGACGGACGAGTCGGTGGATACTTTCTACAGCTGCACGCTCTGCCAGAGCTTTGCGCCTGACCATGTCTGCGTTGTCAGCCCGGAGAGGCTCGGGCTTTGCGGCGCGTATTCATGGCTTGATGCCAAGGCCGCGCACGAGATCACGCCTACCGGCGGGAACCAGCCGATAAAGAAGGGCGGGGCCCTCGATGCGACCAAAGGCATATGGGAAGGCGTAAATAAATTCGTGTTCGATAAGTCGCACCAGAAGATATCGCAGATGAGCATTTACTCGCTCATGGATTCTCCGATGACCTCATGCGGATGTTTTGAATGTATCGTGGCGATCGTCCCGGAGGCTAACGGCGTAATGATAGTGAACAGGGAATATGCCGGCGAGACGCCTGCCGGTATGAAATTCACCACGCTTGCGAGCTCTGTGGGCGGCGGTAACCAGACACCCGGGTTCCTCGGCGTAGGGCGCCTGTATGTAGCCAGCAAAAAATTCATTTCCGCTGACGGCGGGCTAAAGCGCGTGGTGTGGATGACGAAAGAGCTGAAAGAGGCGCTTGCCGATAAGCTGAAAGAGCG
>JAKLDX010000109.1 GCA_022703295.1 Candidatus Omnitrophota bacterium | reverse complement strand
CCATAGCCAGGGCTGTATTCAAAGACCCTCCTATACTTATCCTGGATGAGGCGACTTCACAACTGGATACCGAGTCCGAGGTTCTTGTGCAGGAGGCCATAGACAGGATGATGAAGGGCAGGACCGTATTTGTCATAGCCCACCGTCTCAGCACTATAAAGCATGCCAATATAATATATGTCCTGGACAGCGGCCATATAGTGGAAAAGGGCTCGCATGATGAGCTGGCCGCCAAAGAAGGGCTGTATAAGAAGCTTTACGACATGCAGTTTAAGGATAACGTCCTTAAATAAAAACTCTTGAAAAAACGGGATTTATTGGTATAATATTTAGACTTTGAAGCCCTTTGGGATGCTATTAGGACGGACCCTAGTGAAGGCAAAAAGGGCATATTTATCACAATAGAGGGAGGAGAATCTAAAAAAGTATGGTGGAATCAGCGCTTGTAAAGACATTACTGGAGGCAGGAGTACACTTCGGGCACGAAACCAAACGGTGGAACCCGAAGATGAAGAAGTATATATTCGGCGACAAGAACGGTATATACATTATAAACCTTGATAAGACACATGAGAACCTGCTTAAGGCCTGCAGTTTTCTTAAAAGTGTGACTTCAGCCGGCGGGTACGTTCTTTTCGTGGGCACAAAAAAACAGGCTCAGGATATAATAAAAGAAGATGCCTCAAGATGCGGCATGTTCTATGTAAATCAGAGATGGCTCGGCGGAATGCTGACCAATTTCCAGACGATAAAAAAGAGCATAAAAAGGCTCGTCACCCTTGAAAAGATGAAAGAGGACGGGACATTCGACAAGCTTTCGAAGAAAGAGACGTCCAAGCTGAACAAGGAAATATACAAACTTAATAAGAACCTGGAAGGCATAAGGTCTATGGACAAATTGCCCAAGGCGATGTTCGTAATCGATGCCAAAAAGGAAGACATAGCGGTCAAGGAAGCCAAGGTCCTGGGTATACCTGTGGTAGCGCTGGTAGATACTAATTCCGACCCGGACCTGATCAGTTACGTTATACCGGGCAATGATGACGCGATACGCTCCATAAAGCTTATTACCGGCATAATAGCTGACAGCGTCCTTGAAGGCAGGAATGCTTTCAGGGGGGCGGAGGCCAAGGCTGCCGAGGAAGCCGAAGAGGAAGCGGGCGAAGGGCTGAAAGTCCTGGATACAAAGATAGAGGAGCTTGTCGAAGGCGACCTGAAGCTTGAGGAAGACGAAGAGAAGCCAAAAGACGTTCCGATAAAGAAGCGCAAAAAGGCGAAGTAAGTATCAAAGCTTAGTTAGCGATTAGGCGATTCGGCAGTGAAAGGGACTCTGGTAATTAGGTTATTGGGTATACCCAATCGCAACCGAAGCTAATATGAGGTGAATCGCAAACACGGCTATTGCGAATCGAATAACCTAATTACTCATTAATAACGAGGAGAGTTATGATAGATGCGATAAAGAAATTAAGAGAGAAGACCAATGCCGGTGTCGTAGACTGCAAAAAGGCCCTGAAGGAATCAAACGGCGACATCGAAAAGGCCATAGAGGTATTAAGAAAAAAAGGTGTTGCGCTTGCCTCAAAGAAGGCCGGACGCCAGGCGAAAGAGGGAAGAGTGGAAAGCTACATACACCTCGGCGGAAAAATAGGCGTGCTGGTTGAGGTTAACTGCGAATCGGACTTTGTGGCAAGGAATGACGATTTTAAAACATTCGTTAAGAATATTGCCATGCAGGTAGCGGCATCCAATCCTTTATATGTGAAAAAAGAGGATGTGACCGAAGCCGCGATAAAGAAAGAGACGGAAATAATAAAAGCCCAGCTCACCGGTAAACCTGCCGGCGCAGCTGATAAGATAATCGAAGGAAAATTGACGAAGTTCTACGAAGAAGTCTGCCTTCTGGAACAGCCGTTCATCAAAGATACGGGCATGAAGGTAAAAGATGTCCTCACGTCGATGATATCGAAAATAGGCGAAAATATAATCATTCGCCGGTTCGTAAGATATCAGGCGGGCGAGGATTTATAACATAGCTATAAGCTGTAAGCTTTAAGCGATAAGTCAAAGAAGTTTTAAGCTTACAACTTACAGCTTAAAACTTATAGCCGGGATAATGAAAAAGCCAGTCTTTAAACGAGTTGTTCTTAAGCTGAGCGGAGAAGCGCTGAAGGGCCGGTTGGGATACGGTATAGATTATGACCTGGCGCTGTCGATCGCTAAGAGGATAAAAGAAGTACGAAAGCTCGGCGTCGAAATAGCGGTAGTGATAGGCGGCGGCAACATTTTCAGAGGCGCGACGATCTCCAATAAAGGCATCGACAGGGTAAATGCCGATTACATGGGGATGCTCGCTACGATAATAAACGGGCTTGCGCTGCAGGACGCGTTCGAAAAGGTCGGCGTATTCACGAGGGTCCAGACGGCTATAGAGATGAAGCAATTGGCCGAGCCTTTCATAAAACGCCGCGCCATAAGGCACCTCGAAAAAGGCCGCGTAGTTATATTCGTCGGCGGCACGGGCAACCCGTACTTTACTACGGATACCACAGCGGCTTTGCGCGCGATCGAAATAGGCGCGGAAGTCATTCTCAAGGCCACCAAAGTAGACGGCGTCTATTCTTCGGATCCAGAAAAAAATAAAAACGCCCGGAAATACGACAGCCTGAGATATATAGATGTTCTTAAGAAGGGGCTTAAAGTCATGGACGCTACCGCGATAAGCCTCTGCATGGATAATAACCTGCCCATAATAGTTTTTAATATGTTCAAAGAGGGCAATATACGTAAAGTGATAATGGGTGAAAAAATAGGAACTATCGTTAAGGGGTGAGGGCGCTTATATGACTATAAGAGAGATAATACAGGATGTAGAGCATAAGATGAAAAAGACGGTTGAGGCTACGCAGCGGGAATTTTCCACAATAAGGACCGGCAGGGCATCAAGCTCCATCGTAGAGGGGATAAAGGTGGACTATTACGGCGCCCCGACGCCGCTGAAACAGCTTGCAGCCGTGTCTACGCCTGATGCAAGGCTAATCGTGATACAGCCGTGGGATAAAAATTCTTTAGCCGAAATAGAAAAATCCATCCTGAAGTCGGACATAGGCATTTCCCCGACCAATGACGGCAAGGTCATAAGGCTTTCGGTTCCGCCCCTGACACAGGAGCGCCGTGCCGAACTCGACAAGGTGTTGAAAAAGATCGCCGAGGATGGCAGGGTATCCGTCAGGACAGCGAGGCATTCGGCAATAGAGCACGCCAAAAAGCTGGAAAAAGACAAGGTCGCGACAGAGGATGAACGTTTCAAGGCGGTCGAAGATATCCAAAAGCTCACCGATAAGTACATTAAAGAGATCGATGCCGCTTTGTCGGCGAAAGAGAAAGAGATCGCCGCATAGGCGAAGCGATGCTTCGTGAGGGCTTGCCCTACGAAGCATTCTATAGTTTTCGAGTTGAATGCGAAGTGGGGCCGCTAGCTCATCAGGTAGAGCACCACACTTTTAATGTGGTTGTGGCAGGTTCGAGTCCTGCGCGGCTCACCAAAACAAAAAATCCCGAGTTAAGATCGGGATTTTTTGTTTCATAGGGGGAACCAAAGGTTCCCCCTAATGACGTTCGCTCGCAACGCTTAAATTATCAGGTAACTCACTCACTGTCATCCCCTCCGTATCAGTATCCAATTCTCTAAACAATGCTTTACCTTTATTAAGGGAAGGGAAATATTTTCCCTTCCTTAGCTATCCTAACCCTTTTACATAGGTGTCGCCTCCGGCGACACTGAATGAGTCGCCGGATGAACGAGTCCTGTGCCATTATATCCTCCTTCTCTTATATATCTTATCCTCCTAAAGTTGTGTCCCTTCGGGACCGCTGTGGTGTTGGCAAAATTTGGTGAGCCGTGGAGGACGAGTCCTTCGGCGGATTCGAAAAATATTTGACAATCGGGTTGGGTAGGTGTATTATGAACATATGTTCATAATAAAAGGATCATGCCATGAGGCCTAAAAAGACCAGGTGGGTCAGCTGCTTACCGGGCGAGAGGTGTTTTAAGCCTGTGTGCAGGCCTTTAGATAAGGTAAAAGGCGTATATCTAACTTTAGATGAATTCGAGGCTTTGAGGCTGGCAGACCTTGAAGGGTTGAAGCAGGTGGACGCGGCTAAAAGGTTAAAAATATCGCGCCCTACGTTTTCCAGGATCGTATCCGCGGCTCGTCACAAGATAGCCGACGGCCTGGTCAATATCAAGGCCATAAGGATCGAAGGCGGTTGCTGTAAAGTGACGAAGAAAAGGCGGTAACTATGGATAAAAGAACGGTATTCGCGATAGGTATCTTAGTCTTGATATTTTCCGTGATACTTTTTTATGAATGGAGCGGGTCATTGGCCGGCGTTAAGGTTACCATGGCCGAGAATAAGGTTATAACCGCAAAGCTATTGGAAGAAAATAAGATACCTATAC
>JAKLDX010000108.1 GCA_022703295.1 Candidatus Omnitrophota bacterium | reverse complement strand
CGTCATCCACAACATAAACGGAAAGGCCGATTTGCTTAAGCCCTTCTATGATATTGCGAATAGTCCGGCCTTCGTTATACGCCGGTATCAGGACGCATTTTTTCATGGTTATTCCACACTTCTTTGAACATGTACCACTGGGAGGGATATTTTTTCACATAAGATTCTATTACCGACGAATAAGCTTTTGCCAGCTTCCTGGTAGAAATTTCTTCATCCTGGCTCACGTCCGGATAGATAGGCTCTTCAAAAATAAGCGTAAAGTTGTCGTCTTCTTCTCTTATCATGAAAACAGGGACTATGCATGATCCCAGGCGGTAGCTGAAAACCGCCGGCCCTCTCGGAATGAGCGTTTTTTTGCCGAAAAATTCTATCCAAAAACCGTTTTTTGAAAAATCGCGGTCTCCGAGAACGGCCAGAATGCCGTTCTTTTTTAAAACCGTATAACAGGCGCGCAACCCTATCCCTATCTCCACAGGCCTCATATTCCCTATGGACCTCTGCCTGGTAAAGAAATCGTTTATATTTTTATTTTTATGGGTAAGTACGACCGCTTGCATCGGTTGCCGCAATAGCGACACTATAAGCCCGCCGAGTTCCCAATTTCCTATATGCGCCGACAGCGCTATGACGCCCTTGCCGTCCCGGAGCCCTTTGTCAACGTTCTCCAGTCCGACTATATTTATATGTTTTTTGATATACTCATCGTCTATTTTGGAAAATCTAAAAAAATCCGCCAGATACTTGGCAAAGTTCCTGAAAACCCCCCTGGCCGTCCTTTTCAATTCAGCATCGCTGCATGAGCCGCCGAGTATCGTCTTAAGATTATTCTGAACGGAATTCCGGTCATTGGCGCAAACAAGATAATATATTTCCGCTATGAGAGAAGCAAAAACGTAGGTAATGCTCAAGGGGAGCAGGTTCGATATGAAAAAACCTATCCTGTACAATACATATAGCAGCATTATTTATCTATCCCCAGAATAAGTTTCGCGACATTCAGAGAGCTATCCGGCTTGGACAAGGAAACGGCCCTATGGCTCATATTCTTCAGCTTATCTTCATTATAGAGCAGCTCCTCAAGGATTATAAGCACATCCATGGGCTCTTCGGCCTTAACGGCCACGCCTTCATCCAGCAATAATTTCGTATTCATCGCTTCCTGGCCCGGCAACGGATTCACTATAAGCATCGGTATCCCCTTGGCCAGCGCCTCTGCCGTAGTTATACCTCCCGGCTTTGTGATAATTACCTCAGATATCTGCATCAGTTCGTCTATGTTATCAGCGTAAGATAATTTCACCATCTTCTTTCTGAACTGCCTTCTCTCGAGCCAGTTATATAATTTTTTATTGGTGCCTGCTACTACTATCATCTGCAAATTAAGATACGACCTGTCCAGCAGCCTGACCATCTCTTTTATGGGGCCCAGTCCTTGAGTGCCCCCCATGATCAGGACGCTCGGGACATCGGGGTCGAGAGAAAATTTAGCGCATATTTTATTTCTGTCGAGGCCTTTGCAAAATTTCGGGTCTATCGGTATGCCATAGTCCTTTATTTTGCGGGGGTCTATACCGTTATCCGTGAGCTTTTTCCCGGTAGCTTCGGAAGGAACGATGTAATAGTCGACATTATTATATATCCAATAAGAATGGGGAGCGTAATCGGTAAGCACGCCGATAAGCGGGATATCTACACCAAAGCTTTTTTTATAATCGGCTATCATCCCGCACGGGAAGGCCTGGGTGCATACTATGCTTTCAGGCCGGAAATCATCCAAAAGCGTCTTCAGTTTTCCTGTGTTGAACCTGTGTATCATCTCCCGCAGCTTTTGCGTATTTTTAAGCACTTTAGGGTTGTCGTATAAATAATCCCATATCTCGGGGGTCCGCTTCACCACCCCCATATATGCCCGGTTTATAACTTTCTCCAGGATAGGGTTGGTATAATTAAAAGAATTTATATTCATGGTATATATATCCGGCTCCAAATGGCGCAGGGCGTTTTCAATAGCGACGCTTGCGCAATGATGGCCGGAATGTTCCGATATATACAATAAAAGCACCCTGTTCTTTTTCATGCCTACCCTATCTTTGCCAGTACCTGCCCCACCTTTGCTTCTTCACCCTCATTTACCGTTATTTCCTTCAATACACCCGATGCAGGAGAAGGCATATTGAAAGTGGCCTTATCCGTCACAAGCTCAACAAGGTCCTCTCCTTCTTTTACGTTATCACCGACACTGTGATGCCAGTATGACACGCTTGCCTTATCAACCCCTTCCGCCAACGGCGGCAACTTCACTTCCGTCATTATATTTACCCTCCATTGAATTATAAGAATCCTCGGCCATATACGAACTCCTGACGAACGGCCCCGCCATAACGGATTTAAATCCGAGCCTTTTACCTAAATCCCTGTACCTTTCGAATTCATCCGGCGCCACAAATCTCTGCACAGGCAGATTGTCTTTCGACGGCTGCATATATTGTCCTATCGCCAATATATCGCAACCGGCTGCCTTTATATCCGTCATTACCTGTCCCACTTCACTTTCCGTTTCACCCAGGCCCACTAAAATGGCCGATTTTGTTATCTGGCGCGGGACGATATACTTTGCTAACTTAAGTATCATTAGAGACCTGGTGTAATCCGCTCCTTTTCTGACAACGGAATACAGCCTGCCCACTGTCTCGATGTTGTGGCTGAATACATCCGCTCCGGCATCCAGGACCTTTTCTATCGAAGATTGCCTCGCCTTAAAATCGGGAACGAGCACTTCCACTTTTATATCTTCGGAAAGGGCTTTTATAGCCCTGATGACCTTCGCGTATTGGGCGGCCCCGCCATCCGGCAGGTCATCCCTGGTAACGGAAGTGACAACGGCATATCTGGTGCCCAGGCTCTTTATGGCCTTCGTTATCCTCTCGGGTTCTTTGACATCAATAGTGCCAGGCGAGCCCTTTTCCACCGAACAAAAACAGCACGCCCTGGTACAGGCCGGTCCCAATATCAAAAAGGTCGCCTTGTTCCTGGAATAACATTCGTTCAGGTTCGGGCAGAGGGCCGATTCGCACACGGTATTAATGCGAAATTCCGCCAATATCTTTTTAGTCGCGGAAAGGTTCGCGCTTTTTACAACAAGTCTTTTCTTAAGCCACTCGGGAGTGCGTTCTCGCGATTCCATATTCTTTTAAGTTAAATACCTTTCTTAAATTTACGATGAACCCTTCTTTAACGATATCCATTCCGACCGTCCTGCCTAAAATGCCGGCGACGGAAGTCATTTTAATCTCGCTCATGCCGCACGGGTTTATCATAGAAAAGAAACCTAAATCTACGTTCACATTCAGGCTCAGGCCATGATACGTGACCCAACCCTTAACGGCCACTCCCAGAGAAGCTATCTTCTCGCCGTTTACCCAAACACCGGTTTTGCCTTCTAGCCTTTGGCCCCGGATGGAGTAATTTTTAAGCGTCCCTATCAATACCTCTTCCAGGCACCTGAGATATCTGTGCAGGTCGGCTCCTCTGTTTTTCAGATCCAATACAGGATACGCCACCAGCTGGCCCGGCCCATGAAAAGTTATATCGCCCCCCCTGTCTACGCGCAGGACCTTTAGCCCCTTCCCGGAAAGCGCTTTTTCGCTAACGAGCATGTTTTCCATTCTGCCTGTCCTGCCGATCGTAAATACGGGGTAATGCTCGGCAAGCAGAACGCTATCGTCTATCTCGCCCAATATCCTTCTTCCGACAGATTCACGCTGTATTTTATACGCCTCTTCGTAATCTATCAATCCGAGGTCTATTATCATACGCTATGTATAGGCGTGCCGCAAAAGACATGCGCGGCCTCCTGCAGTATTTCTGACAAGGTCGGATGCGCATGCACCACATGCGCCCAGTCCTTTATATTTATCTTCGCGCTCTTTGCCAGCACGGCCTCGCTTATAAGCTCACAGGCGCCCTTGCCGAATATCTCGACGCCCAGGATATTTGCCTTCGAATCCCCTATTATTTTCACGAAACCTTCAGTCTTTCCTTCGAGATAGGCTTTACCTGAAGCAAGATACGGGAATTTCGCAACTTTAGCATCGGGGTGTTTCGCTTTTGCTTCTTCCTCTGTCAATCCTACACTGGCTATCTCAGGGCTCGTCCATATACAGCTGGGTATATTTGAGTAATCCACTGTCCTGGCTTCTCCCAGAATGTTGTCGCAGGCAAGGATGCCGTCGTACGAAGCCTTATGCGCAAGAAGCGGGCCTTCTATGCAATCTCCTATCGCATAAATATTTTCGATACTTGTCCTCAGATTCTTATTAACAACTATGCGGCCCTTCTCGGCACTGATCCCGGCCTTCTCCAGCCCCAGGCCTTCTGTATTGGGCCTCCTGCCTACGGATATCAGGGCCTTTTCGGCTTTTATTATTCTATCCCCCGATATCTTTACGCTTAGCGTATCGCCACGCGTT
>JAKLDX010000107.1 GCA_022703295.1 Candidatus Omnitrophota bacterium | reverse complement strand
TATATTATCTTTCATATGTCATCCGAAAAATGCTTTCGCCATTTCATAAAATTTAAGATCTACGGTTTTTAGAGTGCCGACCGCGTCTTGTAGAGGCACTTCTACTATCTCAGTACCGTGAAGACTGGCCATATAGCCCCATTTTTTGGCCAATACCAGCTCCATTGCCTTTACGCCGAACCTTGTACCGAGAACTCTGTCGAATGCCGTGGGTGATCCGCCTCTCTGGACGTGTCCTAGGACGGTTACTCGAGTTTCGAATTTTGTCCTTTTTTCTATTTCCTCCGCGAGCCTTTCGCCGACACCGCCCAGCCTGACATGGCCGAAGGCATCAAGCTTTTCCTCCTGCGTCACGACCTGTCCGGCCTTGAACTGCGCGCCTTCCGCCACCGCTACTATGGAGAAACCCTTTCCTCTGGCGTGCCGTTTTTTCAGTATCTCGCAGACCTCGTCCAGGTCTATCGGGACTTCCGGTATAAGGATCACATCCGCGCCTGAAGCGAGCCCCGCATGAAGCGCGATCCAGCCGGCGTGCCGCCCCATTATCTCGACGACCATGATCCGGTGATGGCTTTCCGCGGTGGTATGTAATCTATCTATTGCCTCGGTGGCAATATTGACGGCAGTATCGAATCCGAAGGTGAAATCCGTGGCGTTCAGATCGTTGTCTATGGTCTTTGGCACACCCACGACATTAATTCCCTTATTTTCCTTGAAAAGCTTGTTTGCAACACCCAGGGTATCCTCGCCGCCTATAGCGACCAGGGCGTCAAGATTAAGCTTTTTGTAATTGTCGATGACCTTCTGCACATCATCCTTATTCTTATACGGATTCGTTCTAGATGTGCCTAGTATGGTGCCGCCCTTGGGCAATATTCCCGATACAGAGCCAAGGTCCAGTTCAGTTGTATCCGCGTTGATCAATCCCTTCCAGCCGTTCTTTATCCCGATGACTTTTATGTTATTTTGAAATGCCCTTCTCGCTACCGCCCTTATCACTGCGTTTAAACCCGGGCAATCGCCGCCGCCCGTCAATACCCCTATCCTTTCCATCTTGTTCCTCCTTAAAAATTACCGTATTCTATACTGCCCCTGAATTGCGGGCCTTGCGGCTTTTCATCCTTCTTGATGTTCTTTGCCGCTTCCTCCTTGTGCACTATCTTTATCACGTGTACGCGTATATTGATAGGCTCCTCAACGCCCAGCATATCCTGAACTCTCATTTTTACCACATTCTGGATCTTTTCTGTCGTCTCCGGTATATTGATGTCTGAGAACAGGACCACCCTGTTCACAATAGTGATGCCTTTTTTACTGGCTTTGACGTTCGGGCGCAGTTCTTTAACTTCCGGCATTTGCCTTACGGCCCGCTTTATGAAATCCTCGATGGCCGTCAGCGAAATAGTGACCTGTCCGTCCGGGTTTTCGAATGCGATAGTCTTCTCTCGCTGGATCTTGCCCATCGTTACCTGCAGGACCATCAGGCTTATCAGGATAAGCAGTAAACCTGTCAGACCCACTATCATTTTCATGTTCGAAGCTGCATATATCATCGTTACAGTATCGACTACCTGTTCCTGTGTAAGCAGGTTCAGAGAGGCGGATATGAATACAACTCCTATAATAATGAATATCAAGGTATAGAAAAACAGGGTTAACCCTCCCAGTATCCTCATATTGCCTCCTTTAGCGTTTTGCCGGATACACCCTCGACCACCACATCGACTTCGGACAGGGCCAGCCCCGTCATCTTCTCAACAGCCCTTTTGACGTTTTCCTGAACTTCGTCCGCGATCCTGGGGATATCTACTCCGTATTCGACAATTATCGACACCGTGAGTTTTACTTCGCTATCCCGCATCCGGATAGTAACTCCTTTGGTGCCTGCTTTCTTGAATATGTCGTAAAGCGTTCTCCGGATGCCGCCGCCCATCCTGTGCACCCCGCGAACTTCAAGCGCCGAGATCGACGCTATTGTCATTATAGCATCATTATTGATCCTTACCGTGCCGAGGTCGGTAGCCCTGTCCCTGTTAGTCTCTTGCTTATCCATAAGAAAATAATCCTTCCTATTCTGGTTTCTCGAAAAGCCTCTCGACAAAGTCCGTCGAGAATTTCCCCCTCAGGAATGCCGGGTTTGACATGACTTTCCTGTGGAATGGGATCGTCGTTTTGATAGGCTCGATTACGAACTCATCCAGCGCGCGCCTGCATATGTTTATTGCCTCAAGCCTGTTCTTGCCGTGTACTATAAGCTTGCCTATCATGGAATCATAGTAAGGCAGTATGTCGTATCCCGTATAAACATGGCTATCGAGCCTGACGCCTCTTCCGCCCGGGGCCTGGAAAATATTTATCTTTCCGGGGCACGGCATGAAGTCGTTATCCGGGTCCTCCGCGTTTATCCTGCATTCTATGGCACTTCCGCGAAATTCGATATCGTCCTGCTTATATCGCAGTTTTTCGCCGCTCGCTATCAACAGCTGCTCTTTTATGAGGTCGATGCCGGTAACAGCTTCGGTTATAGGGTGTTCCACCTGTATCCTTGTGTTCATTTCCATGAAATAGAAAGAATGGTCTTCATCAAGCAGGAATTCTATCGTCCCGGCATTGAGATAACCGATCGACTTGGCGCACCTGATAGCCGCATCGCCCATCTTTTTGCGCAGTTTACCATCGAGCGCGGGAGACGGCGTCTCCTCGATCAGTTTTTGATGCCGGCGCTGGATCGTGCAATCCCGTTCCCCCAAATGTATTATGTGGCCGTACTTATCGCCGAGTATCTGTATTTCGATATGGCGGGGCTTCTCGATATATTTTTCAATATATACATCCGGATTCCCGAAAGCCGCCTCCGCCTCTCTCTGCGCGGTCAGAAGGGCGCTTATAAGGCGTACATCGTTGTGGCATATCCTCATCCCCTTGCCGCCTCCGCCCGCAGCCGCTTTGACTATTACGGGGTACTTCATCTCTTTGGCGACCTTGAGCGCCTCTTCTTTTGTCTTTATGACAGTTTTGCTGCCGGGTATGGTAGGCACGCCCGCTTTTTTAGCGGAATCTTTCGCGGCCATCTTGTCGCCCATGCGCCGTATATTCTCAGGAGTTGGGCCGATGAATTTTATTTTACATGAATCGCATATTTCGGCAAAATGGGCATCCTCCGCCAGAAAACCATAACCGGGGTGTATCGCCTCCACATCGGTTATTTCGGCTGCGCTTATAATGCTGGGTATATTCAGGTAGCTGTTGGCGCTGGCGGCGCTGCCTATGCATATCGCTTCATCCGCGTATTTCACATGCAGGGAATTTATATCGGGCTGGGAATAGACCGCGACAGTCCGTATCCCGAGCTCTTTACATGCGCGTATTACGCGAAGCGCTACTTCTCCCCTATTAGCTATCAGTATTTTTGAGAACATATCTATTTTGGCCTCACGAAGGTTCTATGACAAAAAGCGCCTGGCCGAACTCAACAGGTTCGGCATTATCGACCATTATATCCACTATCTTGCCCTTGACCTCTGATTTTATTTCATTCATCAATTTCATCGCTTCTACTATACACACTACCTGGCCCGGCTCTATCATATCGCCTATATTCACATAAGGCGGCGCTTCCGGAGACGGCGCGCGATAAAACGTTCCCACCATAGGCGCTTTTATCTCTACGGTATTTTTGTTTTCCGCTTTCTGGGCCTGCGCCTGGGCCTTATCCTGCGCCGGCGCATTCTGTACAGGCATGAATTCCACTTTGTTCTCGACAAATCCGGCGCTGCCCCTCTTGAGCTTTATCCTGACGCCCTCTTTTTCGATCTCCAGCTCAGTGAGATTATTCTCGTTCATAAGGTTGATCATATCCTTAATTTCTTTAATATACATTTTTATCCTCTCTTTTTATCTTGTCAGTACTTCGCATCCTACGGCAGTTACCAGCACCATATCTTCAATGCGGACACCGCCGAAACAGGGAATGTAAATTGCCGGCTCAACGGTAAATACCATACCCGGCCTTAAGACCCCGTCATTCAATTGCGATATTGTGGGCTTTTCATGCACTTCCATGCCTACGCCATGGCCCAATGAATGCCCGAAATTTTTACCGTATCCTTTTTTATCTATATATCCGCGCGCCGCCGCGTCTATTTCCGAGATCGCGGTACCCGGCCTTATTTTATCTATTGCCAGCTTCTGGGATTCGCACACAATATTATATATCGTTTTAAACTTTTCGCGTATCTTTCCCAAAAGCACCATACGCGTGATATCCGAATTGTAACCGCTTAAGCTGCATCCCACATCCAGCATTACAAAGCTATTGTTCTGTATCTTCAGCTGCGAAGGCCTCGCATGCGGCTTTGAGCAGTTGACGCCTGTTGATATTATAGGTTCGAATGCCGGCTTTGCCCCCCTGACGATAAATTCCTGTTCTATCCGGTTCGCCAGAGACTCTTCCGAAACACCCGGCCTGACAAGGCCCGTTATCTTATCAACGACTTGTTTTGTCAGCCGTATGGAATCCCTGATCAGCTTTATTTCGTGATGGTCTTTTACAGCCCGTATATTTTCTACG
>JAKLDX010000106.1 GCA_022703295.1 Candidatus Omnitrophota bacterium | reverse complement strand
ACAGTTACGGGAATGATAAAATCTTTCCAGATCATACAGGAGAAAGCTATGGCCATGACACCGGTGAACCCGGGCGATCTCGCCGGCGGCATATGGGAAGCTCTCCTCGCGACGATGGCAGGCCTGTGCGTGGCGGTGCCCACATATGTCGCGTATAACTATCTCGTCAGCCAGGTCGATAATTTTGTATATGAAATGGAAAGGAGTTCCACTGATCTGGTAAATATGCTTTCTTCGAGAAGGGATACATATGAAGTTTAAAAGGCGCCTGAAGGCCGAGGGGGGCCTGCTGGACCTTACATCTTTGGTTAATGTGTTCTTTCTGCTGCTGATATTTTTTATCTTTACCTCAAGCTTTATCTTTCAGCCGGGCATAAAGGTAAGCCTCCCGAAAGCCGTCACGAGCGAAGTTATCCAGCAGGAGAACGTAGTCATGACGGTCACCAGAGATAATAAAGTTTACCTGAATGACCGGGAGATATCCCAGGATGAGATAGCTTCAAACCTTAGGATAATAGCGAAAGAACGCTCATCGCTTCTCATAAAAGCCGATAGCAATGCCTCGCTGGGGAAAGTGGTTGAGATATGGGACATGTGCAGGAATGAGGGCGTGTCCCAGGCCAACATAGCTACGAGTAAATAGTTTATCATGAAAAATATCATCGCTGGAAACAGGATATTCATTGCGGCGGTCATCATATCTTTTGCCTGGCATATATTCTGGCTGTCGGCTGTTAAGATCGTTGTCGTGCCGGGCAAGGCCGGGCATGTGAAATTTTCGAAAGTATCTTTTCTCGGTCCGCTATTGGAGAGGGGAGGTATGGAGGTCAGGGTGGAGCCGCTTGAACGGTCATTTCTTGAAAAAAGATATCGTCGTCGCATCGAAGAACGGAACCTTAAGCTTAATAACGGCGAAGAAGTTTTAGCGAAAGAATATACCGGCCGTGAAAACGGCCATGTCCTATCGGATGAGGAAGGCATGAAAGGCCTGATAGACAAGTCTTTAAGCGGCAGGAAGCTGGAGCCAGGCTATAATTATATAGCCGACCATCCTTGACCTTATTATATAATTATGATAAGATTAACAATATCCGGATTAATATTCTTCTATACGCTATTTTCAGCTGTAATAATATTAATAATATGGATCATATTTGGTTATAAAGAGATGAAGAAATTTTCGCGCAAGGATATTACATATATATGGAAGTGTTCCGTTTGCTCGCATAGTTATGTAGATTCGGGCTTCGAAGACCTTTCGGTATGTCCTTTATGCGGAAGTTACAACAAAAGGGAGGTGGTCGGATGATAACGGAAATTGGTATTACGGCCGGAGATATTTGGCACTATCTTGATGGACACGGGAAGAGCTCCCTTTCGCAGATCGTACGAAGCATAGATACCGAAAGGGACAGGGTATTGATGAGCATAGGCTGGCTTGCCAGAGAAGGGCACGTCGTAGTGGAAGGGACAAGCCCCGATTATCAAATTTTTCTGAGAAGGTAGGTTTAGGCGCGTTAACCGGGCCTTTTATCGGCCCGGGACAATTTGCATGTGTGCCAGTGGCAAATCGGAGGTCACATATGGAAGAGAAGAAGAGTCTGAGGGATGAAGAAAAAGTACCGATAGTTGCTCCGCTTAAAGTTCTGGATCAAAAGACGATAAATAAGCGTTTCGGGTGGTGGTCCTGCGTAGTGTTGCTGGAAAGCTACGGCAGAAAGCAGGTATGTTTTTACCTTTGGCAGAAAAAAGAAGACGGCGGGTGGAAGAGAAAACAGAAATTTGCCATCCATAACCAAGAAGACTGGGAACTTATACAGGACGCAGTCAGCGGAATGATAAAAGAGCTTACCTGATCACAACCTGCTTATTTCCAACCTATAAGAGATGAAAAGCGACTTCATCGTTATTTTAACCACATGTAAAAACCGGCGGCAGGCACGCGATATTACCGATTTGCTTCTGAAAAAACGCCTTGTTGCGTGCGCTAATATCATGCCCGGGGTGGAGTCTAAATTCTGGTGGGGCGGGAAGCTGGATGAGGCCAAAGAGGTCCTGGTGATGATGAAGACCAGAAAAGAGAATTTCGAAGTTGTCGAAAAAAATATAAAACGTCTTCACAGTTATGAGGTCCCCGAAATAATAGCAATGCCGATAGTTGACGGGAGCAGGTATTATCTTAACTGGGTAGATTCTTCGGTCGGGCAATGCCAAGGTTTGTGATACAGGAGCATCGCGCCAGGAAGTTGCATTATGATTTCCGTCTGGAGGCCGGAGGGGTTTTAAGGTCATGGGCGGTTCCGAAAGTTCCGCCCAAAAGAGCGCTTATTAAGAGGCTTGCGGTACAGGTCGAAGATCACGATCTCGATTATATAGATTTTGAAGGAAATATAGAAGAAGGTTCATACGGTGCCGGGCTCGTTAAAATATGGGACAAGGGAACCTACGAAACAGAGACTGACCGTAATGACAAGATCGTATTCCGTCTATACGGGAAAAAATTAAAAGGAAGATATACATTATTAAAAATGAAATGGGGAGAAGGGCAGTGGCTATTGTTCAAAACGAAAAAAGAAGAAAAAGGCCGCTAAAAAATTTCCTTGCCGGTATCGCCATTCCCGTTATTTTTTTGTGCGCTATGATGGACGCGGTTTCGGCAAGCGCCGATGATTTTACCACCGTATGGAGCTTTGGTTCCGTTGATGATGAGACAAGGGTTGAGCTGCAGCCTGATATAAAAATCAATTTTCTGAAAGATGAAACAGAGGAGCAGAAAGCAAGAAAACTCTGCAGAATAATCATAGAAAGAGAGCTTGAAGACCCGGACTTTGAAAGCGGCGTGTGTTTCAAGCTTGAGAGCATAGAATACAAGTCGGATTGCTGGTATCTTAAATATAGTTGGGCGTACGAAAGCGATTACAATGAGACCAAGCGGCTTGACAGGCTTCTTTATCTTAAGATAGACTTTAAAAATAAGCACATAGTTCACTCGAGACCTCTTGATGACCAGTTCATGGGGAACTCGTGAAGTTGTGGGGCAGTAGCTCAGCTGGGAGAGCACCACGTTCGCAACGTGGGGGTCGGGAGTTCGAATCTCCTCTGCTCCACCACTAAACGATTTGGGCTTCGGGCCAAAAAATGTTGTGTTATTTTTTGCCCTCCGCCCGCCGGCTGTTAAACGACAGCGGCCTTGCGGCCAAATCGTTTTAAGGAAAACCTTTTTAAGAAAAAGGTTTTCCTTAATGTTCCTTTCCAAAAAATACTTTTTAAGGAGAATATGAGGAAAAGTATTTTTATAATAGCCATGGTATTTTTCACCTCAACCGCGCTTGCGGTGGAAATCAAAAATGCGGACCTTGCGGGGAGCTGGTATCCGGCATCGAAGGAAGCCTTGCAAAAGATGCTCCGGGGCTATCTTGATGCCGCGAATCCGGATAAAGTGGAAGGCGATATTTTTGCGATAATCTCTCCGCATGCCGGCTATCAGTTTTCGGGCCCGGTTGCCGCATATGGCTACAAATTGGCCGGCAAGCAAGACGTGAAAACTGTAATTGTCATCGGATTTAACCATAGAAGGTTCTATGACGGGATCGCTGTTTATACAAAAGGGTTATGGCGGACGCCTTTGGGTGATGTGAAGATAGACGAGGAAACCGCGGGCGCAATCGATGACGCGGATACCAGGATAAAATCAGAGCCCAGCCTTTTTGAGGAAGAGAATTCCGTTGAAATGCAGATACCTTTTATACAGATGGTTTTTAAGGACGCGCGGATAGTCCCCATAGCCTTTGGTACTCAGGATTATGGCGACGCGGAAACTCTGGCCAGAGTGCTTGCGGATGTTTTAAAAAATAGAAAGGGATATCTTATAGTTGCCTCGACGGATTTGTCGCATTACCATCCTTATGCCGAGGCCAATTCTATCGATAAGCACATAATGTCCCTTTTGGAAAAGGGCCGCGCAAAGGATCTGTATGACGAAGCAAAAATAGGCCTTTCGGAACTATGCGGCATAATGCCTGTTACCGCAACATTGCTGGCCGCCGAAAAACTCAAATTTGACAAGGTCAAGATTTTGAAATACGCTAATTCGGGCGATACTACCGGGGACAAGGCAAAAGTTGTCGGTTATTTAAGCGCGTGCATTTATAAACAAGGCGGTGAAGGCGCGGTTGCGGGAGTGGCTGAAAAAAAGGAGTCTCGTATGTTGAATGATGCCGAGAGGAAAAGATTGTTGCAGATAGCCAGGGAATCCATTACCAGTTATGTGCGAGACGGTAAAAAGAAGAGTTTCTCGGAAAAAGATCCGGTTTTAAACATGAACATGGGGGCTTTTGTAACATTGCACGAGAACGGCGAGCTCAGGGGCTGTATAGGAAATATGGTCGGACAGGGGCCTCTGCACAAGACGGTAGCCGATATGGCCATAGAAGCGGCTACGGGAGATCCCAGATTCCCGGTTTTGTCAGCCAAGGAAATAGACAGGGTGGACATAGAGATCTCGGTCCTTTCTCCTTTGAAGAGGGTGTCAAGTTATAAAGATGTTAATATTCCCGGAGACGGCGTTTTGATAAGAAAAGGTTTCGCAAGCGGCGTATACCTGCCTCAGG
>JAKLDX010000105.1 GCA_022703295.1 Candidatus Omnitrophota bacterium | reverse complement strand
AAATAACGGCGGCTCTCGTATCGGAAGGCCGGCAGATCCACATGGACGTTCTGAACTTAAGCTACGGGAACGCCCTCGTCAGGACATCGCATTATTTCATTCCGGGGCAGATAGTGGATATAGATATGTGGCTTCCCCTTTTTCCACGGCCGATAAGAGGCAGCGTAAGGGTCATAAGGACCGAGCAGGTCCACAGCGTTTGCAGAAGGGGCCCCCTCTTCGACGCAGGGCTTGAGTTGCTGCGTTTAAGCGATATAGACACCGACAGGCTGGTCGAGACGGTGCGCCTCCTGTTAAAAGAAGATATCGCCGGAACAAAAGATGATTTCATATCGCTGAAATCGGAGGAGAAGAGCAACGAATATTATTACATGATACAGAGAAAGTTTTTTAACCATACCGTCAGGACGCTCGTCTATTTTATAGACTCAAACGACAAATTCACCTACGCGCATTCCAAGAACGTCGTCAGATATTCCATAAAGATCGCCAAAAATCTCGGCCTCGACAGGTATGACATACTGAAGATAAAGATAGCCGCGCTTTTTCATGACATAGGAAAATATAAGATAGGCAGGACTATCCTTGAAAAAAAAGGTGCCCTGACACCCGAGGAATGGGAAGAGATAAAAAAACACCCCGTGATAAGCGCAAGCATAATAAACGAGACCGGCATATTCAGCGACATATCCGATATAATAAAATATCACCATTCCAAATACAGCGGCGGCGGTTATCCTGAGGCCGGCAAGAAAGGTGAGGACATCCCCATCGGCTCAAGGATAATATCGGTCGCTGATTCCTACGACGCTATGACATCGAACAGGCCATATCGCGAAAAGCCCATGACTTCGGAAGAGGCCATGAAAGAATTATCGCGATGCTCCGGCACGCAATTCGACCCGCGGATAGTGGATGCGTTTATTAAAAATTCCGGTGAGACGGCAGTGGCTTTATAGGCCGTAATCTTGGTTATGTTATCTTGTATACTTATGGCGTGAATGATGTTTAAGTCGTCTGTAAACGTGCACCTGAGGTGCGGACGTTGCCTTCTGGAAAGTTTCTTTTGGGAATTCCGGGTGCTCCGATATGGGCAAAGCGGTCTTGATAAGTTTCTCGATATTGCGCACATCGATACCCTGGTCGGGAGTGGCAAAAGAAATAGCGCGGCCTTCATGGCCGGCGCGGCCCGTACGGCCTATGCGATGGACATAGTTCCCGGCGTCTTCCGGCAGGTCATAATTAATGACCAGCTCTATCCCGGTAACATCTATGCCCCTGGCAGCTATATCGGTAGCTACAAGTATCCTGTATTTGCCCGTCTTAAAACCTTCTAACGCCTGTTTGCGCTGGCCGAGGCTGCGATCCGAGTGGATCTCCGCCACGCTGTGGCCCATCCATTTTATACTTCTTGTTATCTTCGAAGCTCCCCTCTTAGTGCGTGAGAACAAAAGCACCGACCCGCCGTACTGCGCCAGGATCTTCGCGAGAAGGTCCTTCTTGGCTTCTTTCTTCACTATAAACAATTCCTGTACAATGCGCTCTGCTGTAGTGCCGGAAGGCGCGACTTCTATATGGACAGGAAGCTTCATGTGCGATGTCGCCATTGATATTACTTCCCCCGGAATGGTCGCGGAGAAGAGCATCGTCTGCCGGTCCTTCGGTATGTACTTCAATATGATCTGTATTTGAGGCAAAAAACCCATGTCAAGCATTCGATCGGCTTCGTCAAGAACAAGGGTGTTAACGTCCGCCAGCATGACCGTGCGCTGGTTTATATGGTCCGTAAGGCGCCCGGGAGTCGCGATGAGGACCCGCGGATTCCTTCTCAGTTCCTGCAGCTGCAGGTGCATGGAGGCCCCACCTATCAAAACGACCGTCCTTATACCGAACGGCTCCGCGATCTTCCGGAATGTCTCGTCAACCTGTATGGCAAGCTCTCTCGTGGGGACCAGGACAAGCGCGCGGCCCTTCCGCTGCGCGAGATGCTGGATTATCGGTATGGCAAAAGCGAGCGTCTTTCCCGTGCCAGTCTGCGCGACCCCTATAATGTCCTTGCCTTCTGTAGCAATGGGTATCGCCTTATGCTGAATAGGCGTGGGCACAGTAAAACGCATCCTGTCGAGCGTCTCCAGTATCTTAGGCGCTATTCCCAGGCCGTAAAATGAATTTTTCTGACTCTGATATGATTGTGTCATGGTTAATCTTTATATAATGCTCTTGCTTTCGGTGCTATTTTGCAAGGCCTAGCGCTTGTCTAGCGACATTAAAGGCATATCTCTTGAGATGATAACCTGCTGGTGAACATGGCAATACGACTGCAGATTGTATATGCTCAAAACGTGTCTGCATCCCGTAAACCTGCATACCCTGTGTTTCCTGTTCAATTTTATCTTCTTAGCCATTGGATAAAGCCTGTTAAGGCTGAATGACTTTCACCTGTACGGCGCGAGGCCCTTTGTCCGATTTCTCAACATCGAACTCCACCTTCTGGTCTTCGCTCAGCGCGGCGAAATTCGATTCCACCAGGCTTGTCTGATGGAAAAACAATTCCCTGCCGTCCGTATCGGAGATAAATCCGAACCCTCTGTCTCTCACCAACTTCTTTATCTTGCCCGTATGCATTATATACTCTTCCTTTCCGGTATCGCAGAAAACAAAAAAGCCACAAGGCTAGCGATCTTAACCTTGCGGCCGAAGACATCTAATCTACGTTTACAACCATGAGGCATTATACCGCTATTCGATGTCCTTGTCCACAATTCTTTAAAAATAATTCCGGGAGCGTTAATTCACTTTGCGAAGATCATATAGGTCGCGACAACCATCAAAAACACCCCGAATGCCTTTCTCAGGGCCAGGTTGGAAAGCCCTTCGGCCATATTTGCGCCGATAAGCCCGCCTATAAGAAAGCCTACGCATATGAAAGCCGCAATATAAAAATGTACATGGCCCTGGCGATAGTACTTCCATACCGCCAGAAGCCCTATGGGCGGCAGCATCATGGCAAGGGTAGTACCTTGTGCTTCATGCTGCGAAAGGCCCACCAGGAAGATCAGGGCCGGGATCAGTATCGTACCGCCGCCTATGCCGAACATGCCGGAAAGTGTCCCGGCCGTCAATCCTAAAAATATATATAAAAGCTCTTTCATCTGCCCGCCTCCCCTCTATTGTTTTTCACCGGATTCTTTGGCTACGACCCACAGCGGCCCTTCAACTCCGGGAGGGGCTTTGTGCCATTTATATCCGCCTGCGGCGTCCTCGTATCCCCTGTCGTATAATCGCCTCATGTCCTGGGGGTCGAACATCTCCTTGGGATTCATTTTGAAATCCGGGGGTATGAACGCCAGATTATAATCACCGCCCTTTTCTTTATTAAATACATATAACCTGTATGCGTCTCCGACGCCCTGCGCGTCGATAATCATGTCAAAAGACCGCTGCGCTATCGACATGATGTTATCTTTCACCTTCTTGTATGTCGGGGACATGTAGCCGTTGCGTATTATGTAAAGCCGCCCCTTTATCTTTGACGGCTCTATGCCGAGGCTCTTGGCGGCCCCCTGCATGCCTTCTACGAGCTTTCCGACGGCAAAGACCTGCGTCATGGTGCCGCCGTCCGCATGCATTTCGTCATACTGATTGCCGCCGGCTTCAACGTGAAATATCGATGGAGGGAATATCATCGGTATCGCCGCCGAGGCAACGATGACTTTACAGAAAAGCTCTTTTTCCCCCCTCGCAGCTATAGCTCCCAGGTCCCATATCACAAAACGGTCAGAGTCGAGATTGGCAGTTCCGACAAAAAGCCTGCGGCCGTTCTTGTGTTCCAGGGCTATTCTGGCCAGTATCTTCTTGTCCACCATCCTGGCGACCATCTTTGCAAGCGGCGCGTTAGAGGCCAGTGAATCCCCGAACAGTGAAGTGAACGGCAGGTTGTGCGCCATGACATCTTTTGTCGACATGGTCGTATAGCATTTTTCAAGTTCATCGTCAAAATCTTTGCCTAGGAATGCGAACGGGGCTATTATGGCCCCGGTGCTTACGCCCGTAACGACCTTGAAGACCGGCCGCGATCCTTCTTTGGACCACCCGTTAAGAAATCCCGCGCCGTATGCCCCGTTAGAGCCTCCGCCGGAAATAGCAAGCACCGGATAGACTTTTACGCCGTCAGGCCCGACCGGAAAGTCTTCGGCTCGCTCCTGTTTGGCCGACATCACAAGGTTTTCCTGCAGCGCCGTGTTATGGGCGCCCATTACAATCCGCACTTCTTCCATGTTCGCTATCTGGGCTTTTGTGATAAGGTCCGGCGGGACAGGGTGGCGTGTTGTCGCGCATCCCGAGCATAGTAAGGAAACAAAAACGAGACCCATTAAAAATACATTCTTCTTATTCATAACGGCCTCTCCATGGTTTGTGAAAAATGGAGCTGGCGGGTGGATTCCCCTCCGCTCGCCAGAGGCTTCGCTCCGGGCCGGTCAAATTTGCTTCCGGCCGGAGGCCTCTTCCTCCTATTCGTCAGCGCAAATTTGGCTTCGAATCCAAACAGTCGCTGACTGAAAATGGAGCTGGCGGGTGGATTCGAACCACTGACCTGCGGTTTACGAAACCGCTGCTCTACCAACT
>JAKLDX010000104.1 GCA_022703295.1 Candidatus Omnitrophota bacterium | reverse complement strand
CGGACTCCCTCGGGGTGATGCTGGCGCTCGTCAGCGGTGTTCTATGGGCCCTCTATTTCGTGCTGAACGTTCGCGACAGGCGCGATGAGTTTCGGTTCCATAAGCAAATCGGCGCACGAGACGATAGCGCGCGCCATGAACAGCCTGGGCGCAAAGTCAAATACCGGAGAGGGCGGAGAAGATCCGGCAAGGTTCACCCGACTTGCTAACGGCGATTCTGCGCGCAGCGCCATAAAACAGGTCGCGTCCGGCAGGTTCGGAGTGACGACAAATTACCTGGTCAATGCGGACGAACTTCAGATAAAAATAGCCCAGGGCGCAAAACCCGGCGAGGGAGGCCAGCTACCCGGGCATAAAGTGAGCGCCATAATAGCCAGGACCCGCTACACGACGCAGGGCGTTACGTTAATATCGCCTCCGCCGCACCATGACATATATTCCATAGAGGACCTCGCGCAACTTATATTTGACCTGAAAAACGTGAATCCGACAGCACGGATCAGCGTAAAGCTCGTATCCGAGGTAGGTGTAGGGACAGTGGCGGCCGGAGTGGCAAAGGGACACGCGGACATGATCCTGATCTCGGGAGGCGACGGCGGGACAGGGGCTTCGCCGCTGAGTTCCATAAAACACGCCGGATTACCGTGGGAGCTGGGGCTTTCAGAAACACATCAGACGCTTGTCCTTAACGACCTTAGAAGCAGGGTGCGCCTTCAGACAGACGGGCAGATGAGAACGGGCAGGGACGTCGCTATAGCCGCCATGCTGGGCGCGGAGGAATTCGGTTTTGCCACCGCGGTCCTTATCGTGCTGGGATGCGTAATGCTAAGGCACTGTCATTTGAACAACTGCGCTGTGGGTGTAGCGACACAGGATGAGGTGCTGGAAAAAAGGTTTGCCGGTAAACCGGAATATATAGTCAACTACTTCAGATTTGTCTCCGAGGAACTTCGCGAAATAATGGCTAGCCTCGGCATAAGAAGGCTTGATGAAATGATCGGCAGGACAGAGTTCCTGGAACCCGATCAGGCTATTTTATCGGAAAAGTCCCTGAAAATAGATCTTTCCAGGATCCTGTACAAACCCGCTATCGAACCGGGGGAAGACACTCATTGCACACTGAAACAGGACCACGGCATAAAAGAGATACTGGACCTGAGGCTGATAAAATCGGCGCAAAGATCATTAAAGGATGCCAAGCCAACTGTCGTGGAAACCGGTATCGAGAACATCAACAGGACAACCGGCGCGATGTTAAGCGGCGAAGTCTGTAAGACATACGGCGAGGAAGGGCTGCCGGAAGATACTATAAGATGTAAATTCAAGGGTATCGCAGGGCAAAGTTTCGGGGCATTCTTAGCCAGAGGGATAACGTTTGAGCTTGAGGGAATGACCAATGATTATGTGGGCAAGGCCATTTCCGGCGGCAAGATAATAATCTACCCTGACAAAAAAAGCCGCTACGCCTCGGACAGGAATATAATAATCGGCAATACCACTTTTTACGGGGCCATCAGCGGAGAAGCCTACGTAAGAGGGGTCGCGGGCGAAAGGTTCTGCATACGCAATTCCGGGCTCCTGGCCGTGGTGGAAGGCGTGGGAGATCATGGCTGTGAATACATGACCGGCGGGCGGATCGTCGTGCTCGGCAGGACCGGAAGAAATTTTGCCGCCGGAATGTCCGGAGGCATAGCCTATGTCTACGATGGCGACAATAAATTCCGTACCAGATTCAATAAAGAAATGGTCAGGCTGGAAACCCTGAATGACGACGACAGGGAAACCGTAAGCAGGCTCATATCCAATCATTACAAATACACCCAGAGCCCTGTGGCAAAAATAATGCTCTCAGACTTCAGGAAATATATGAAAAAATTCGTTAAAGTCATGCCGATAGAGTATAAGCGTATACTGGAGAACAGAAAATTGGAAGAAAAACTCGACCTGGTAGAGGTGTCAGATGGGTAATCCGAGAGGTTTCCTGGAAATAGAAAGGTCCGATCTGCGGCACAGGGCTGTTTGCGAGCGCATAAAAGATTATGAGGAGGTGGCGCTACTGCCCACTGCCGAAAGCTCAAGAGAGCAGGGCTCTCGCTGCATGGACTGCGGGACACCGTTCTGCCATTGGGCGTGCCCTATCGGAAACTATATCCCGGAATGGAACGATCTTCTCTTTCACAATAAATGGCAGAGGGCTTTAGAGATACTCGGCGCTACGAACAATTTCCCCGAGATAACAGGCAGGTTATGCCCTGCGTTATGCGAATATTCATGCGTCCTCGGCATAAACGATGATCCTGTGACAATAAAACAGAATGAGCTCGCGATAATCGAATATGCTTTCAGGCATAACCTCATTAAAGCGCGTAAGCCAAAAAGCAGGACAGGTAAATCGGTCGCGGTCGTCGGTTCCGGGCCCGCAGCCCTGGCATGCGCCGATCAACTGAATAAAGCGGGCCACAGAATAACCGTTTTTGAAAAAGACGATAAAGTGGGCGGAATACTAAGATACGGGATCCCGGACTTCAAGCTAGATAAAAAAATAATCGACCGCCGTGTTGAAATACTGCGAAAAGAGGGCATAAAGTTCGTGACAGGGGCTAATGTAGGGGTCGGCGTAAAGGTAGATACTCTCAAAAAAGATTTTGACGCCGTATGCCTTGCCTGCGGCAGCAGGGTCCCGAGAGACCTCAGGATCGAAGGTAGGGAGTTGTCCGGCATACATTTCGCGATGGATTACCTGGTCCAGTCAAACAGGATCGTAGGCGGAGAACGGGTAAAAGACAGCCAGGTAATAAATGCGAGCGGCAAACGGGTCGTCGTGATAGGCGGAGGCGATACCGGAGCGGATTGCGTCGGTACGGCACACCGGCAGGGCGCAGCCTGCGTCATACAGATCGAGGTGCTGCCCAGGCCTCCGGAATGCCGCACTCCCGAATCCGCATGGCCTAAATACCCGCTGCTTTTGAAGACTTCTTCAAGCCATGAGGAAGGCGGCGAACGTCATTGGGCAGTGCTGACCAAGCGTTTTACCGGAAAAGAGGGAAGAGTTAAAAAAATAGCGTGCGTTAAAGTTGATTTTTCGAAAAAGGATAAAAACAGCTGCCCTCTCATGCAGGAGATCAGGGGAAGCGAGTTCGACATCGAGGCAGACCTCGTGATATTGGCCATAGGTTTCGTCCATCCCGAACATAGCGGCCTTATAGAAAAACTAGGCCTTGAATTGGATAACAAAGGCAACATAAAGACGGATCCCTGCTACATGACTTCGGCCAAAAAGGTCTTTGCCGCAGGAGATGCGAGGCGCGGACAGTCCCTTATCGTCTGGGCAATTTCAGAAGGAAGGCGCGCGGCACACTGCATAGACAAGTATCTTATGGGCCGAAGCGACCTACCCGGCATCTGACGCTTCCGTTCCGGTCAAATATTGATTGACAAACCAGCGCTTTATGTTATAATCACATCATAATTGTCTTCTAGCTAATATGCTAGAAGACATTTTATTTTAATTATCTAAACCTCTTTCGTTTAGGTGGTGAATGGGGAGGTTTATTTTTTAATATTCCACCCGTTATATTAAAATAGGAAGGAAGGGAAGCTTAAATGATCCACGGATTGAATTTTATAGAGCAGATGGCAATCTGGAGCGTATTGGGAATCGCTATAATAGGATTATTATATGCCCTTTTTCTGCGCAGGCAGATATTAAGGGAAGATAAGGGAACAGAAAAGATGCAGGAAGTATGGAACGCCATAAGGCAGGGCGCCGATGCTTATCTGCGAAAACAACTTGTGACCATACTGCCCTTAATAGGATTACTTACATTTGCGCTATTCTTTTCGGTTTACGTGGTGCCACCGTCAGAGGAGGCCATGATAAGGTTTGCCGGACATTCTGAATCAACTGTACGGTTTATAATAGGCATTGGCAGGGCCCTTGCATTTATAATGGGCGCCGTATTTTCTCTTCTGGTAGGACAACTCGGAATGCGTATGGCGGTCCAGGGCAATGTCAGGGTAGCGGCAGCCGCAAGGCACTCTTTTGACGACGCCTTAAGGATAGCGTACAGGTCCGGCACGATCACAGGCATGTTAACAGACGGCCTGGGTCTTTTCGGCGGAACGATAATTTTCATAATATTCGGCATGGCAGCTCCCGACGCGCTTCTCGGATTCGGTTTCGGCGGTACGCTGCTTGCTTTATTCATGCGTGTCGGCGGAGGCATATACACAAAAGCGGCTGACGTCGGTGCGGATCTGGTGGGCAAGGTCGAGAAGAACATTCCCGAAGATGACCCCAGGAACGCCGCTGTCGTTGCTGACCTCGTCGGCGACAATGTCGGCGATTGCGCCGGTATGGCAGCGGACATTTTCGAGTCATACGAAGTAACTATCGTTTCCGCGCTTATACTTGGCCTTGCGCTGGTATCTATAACACACGAATTGAAATGGATAGTCTTCCCGTTATTGGTCCGCGGCATAGGCGTCATTTCTTCCATAATAGGCACTTATCTGGTCCGCGGTAAAAAAGGCTCCAAGACGCAAGACGCCTTCAAGAGCATAAACAGAGGTTTCTATTCTTCCGCGGCCATATCGGTTGCCGCATTTTTTGCTCTTGCTATGTTCTAC
>JAKLDX010000103.1 GCA_022703295.1 Candidatus Omnitrophota bacterium | reverse complement strand
TATGAAAGGATACCCGTCGTCTTTAGCATGCTTCTGTAATTCGCCGCCTGAAGTTATGACTACTATCTTCGCTTTTTTTGTTCTCGCGTCTTTGTAGGCGCTTATAGTCTCTTCCGTATTACCGGAATAGCTGGAGACTATGACCAGAGAACTCTCGCCGACAAAAGCGCCGAGAGTATAATTCCTGTTAACTATAATAGGTATCTTCGCCTCATCCGCCAGATAAGACCTGGCGATATCGGCGCCTATCGCCGAGCCCCCAAGGCCGGTGCAAACTACATTTTTGTACTGTGCCCTGAACGATTCGGGAAGGCTGAACCTCTGGGCTATTGCCTTGGCATCCCTGCACTGGCCGGGAAAGGACTCGATCGCCTTTATCATTTCAGACTTGTCGTATCTTGATATTGTCTTCTTACTATCCAGCCCCATATATATTATTCTACCTCTATGGCAAGCTCAGGAACCAGCTCTTTAAGTTTCTTTATGGCAAATCTTTCCACATCCTTACCGGTGGAAAGATTGACGGCTTCCTGGGCTATCAGTTTGGCCTGAGCCATTGTCACAGACCTTATTATGCGCTTTATTCCGGCTATAGTAATAGGAGAGGTGCTGAACTCGTCCAGCCCCAATCCTAAAAGTATTATCGTCATCGCTATGTCCCCGGCCATCTCTCCGCACATCCCAACCCACCTGCCCGCATTATGGCCGTTCTCTATTATGCTCTTTATCAGCCTTAATACGGCGGGATGCGCAGGCTCGTACAGATAAGCTATCTTTTCGTTCACCCTGTCCACTGCCAGGGAATACTGGATCAGGTCGTTGGTCCCTATAGAAAAGAAATCCGCCTCTCTGGCAAGTATATCGCTGGTGAGCGCCGCTGAAGGGACCTCTATCATAGCTCCCACCTTAATATCTTCATCGAATTGTATCGACTCTTTCTTAAGGTCTTTTTTCACTTCCGTAAGTATCGCGTTAGCCTGCTTCAGCTCATCGAGGCCCGATATCATCGGATACATGATCTTTAACTTGCCATATGCTGAGGCCCGCAATATCGCCCTGAGCTGCGTCTTGAATATATCCGGCCTGGCAAGGCAAAAACGTATGGCGCGCCAGCCAAGGAAGGGGTTCATCTGCTGAGGGATCTCCAGCTGAGATAAAAATTTATCGCCGCCGAGGTCCAGCGTCCTGATCACCACGTCATGAGGCTTCATCTTTTTGGCTACCGCGGAATAAGCCTTAAACTGCTCTTCTTCGGTCGGAAGGTCTTTCCTGTTCATGTAAATATATTCGGTCCTGTACAAGCCTATCCCTTCGGCTCCGTGCGCCATGACCGAAGCGACATCTTCCGGGACTTCTATATTCGCCGCAAGTGTTATCTTCCTGCCGTCCAGCGTAACACAGGGCAGATCCCTCAATTCCAGAAGATGTTTTTCTATTGCAGCGAATCTGGCGCGGTCTGTTTCGTATTTTTTCAGCGTCTTGAGGACCGGGTTTATTATAACTATTCCGTGGGTACCGTCCACTATTATGGCATCGCCGCTCTCGACTTTTTTGGTAACCACCTCGAGCCCGACAACGGCCGGTATCTCAAGCGATTTTGCCATGATGGCGGTATGCGAGGTCCTGCCCCCTATGTCAGTGGCAAACCCCGTAACGTTCTTTTTATGCATCGTGGCGGTGTCCGACGGAGAAAGGTCATAGGCTATTACAACCACCTTATCTTTAAGATTGCTCAGGATGTCTTCCTTTGCGCCTATGAGATTGCGCAGGATACGCCGGCCGACATCGTTAATATCGCTTATTCTCTCTTTCAGGTATTCATCGTCCATTTCGGAAAATACCCTGATATACTTTTTCAGCACATCCTGAAATATGTACTCTATGGAAAGCTTTTCCTTTTTTAATTTAGAAATGACTTCTTCTATAAGCATTGTATCGTCTATAACGAGCAGATGGGCGCTGAATATCTCCCCGTGCTCGGCGCTCATCTCATCCGATATGCGCTTTTTTATCTCGATGAGTTCGCCCTTTGTCTGAATGAGGGCGTCTTTGAAACGTTTTATTTCGCTCTGGACTTGCTCATCCCTGATGTTGCGTCTCGGGATCGCGTATTGTTCCCTGCCGAACAGGAATACCTTGCCTATGGTTATGCCGGGGGCTGCCGGAATTCCCTTCAACACTATCTCTTTCTTTTTTGTCATATCAGCACCTGTCTAAATTACGAGATCCTCTATATCCTCACTCAAAAGCAGTTTTTCAAGTTCCCGCAACGCCTGTTCCGCGTCTTCACCGTTAGCCGTGATCGTGACCTTGGACCCCATACCCGCCTCGAGCATCATTATGCCCATTATGGATTTGCCATTGACCTTCTGCTTCCCTTTGCCGATAGTTATATCGCAGTTGAATTTATTCGCTATCTGTACAAAAAGCGCCGCCGGCCTTGCATGCAGCCCCTGTTTATTTTTTATGACAACTGTTTTTTCTAAAAGCATATCGGGTTCTTTCACTTTCATTTTTTGAATTTTTTCAGGCTTCCGACCAGGTCTATTATGATCTTGGCCAGCTTCGTCGGGTCGTGCCTCACATAGTCTTTGGTGCTCACGATGTGGGCCTTAACGACCTTGCATTTCATCTTTCTTAAATTCTCCGTATCCGGCACTACAGGATGGGAACCTTGTGTTTTATATTTTTCCAACATCTCCGGCGGGATACCGGAAGTATTCACTATACAATATTCCGCTATTCCCGGAGCCGTATGTTCGACCATGACCTTCATATGGTCACTGGCTTTATAGTCTTCCGTCTCCCCCTTCTGGGTCATCACGTTGCAGACGTAGATCTTTATCGCCTTCGAGGATATTATCTCTTTGTACATGCCGCCGACTAGCAGGTTCGGCATAATGCTGGTAAACAAACTTCCCGGCCCCAGTACTATAGCGTCAGCCTTCCGTATGGCGTCTATCGCCTCTTCGGTGGGCTTACAGTTGACGGGCCGCAGATGTATCCTCTTTATGGGGCTGCTGGAAAAAGGTATCTGGCTTTCCCCGAATGTCTGAGAACCGTCCGCATTGTCTGCCACCAGGGTGATCTTATCCAGTGTTGACGGCACGACCCTGCCCCTTATAGCCAGAACCCTGCTCGACTCTTTTATGGCGGCGTCAAAATCTCCGGCCACTTTGGTCATTGCCGTTATGAAAAGGTTGCCAAAACTATGCCCGCTGAGGCCCGTGCCTTCCCCGAACCTGAATTGAAAAAGCTTCCTCATGAGCGGTTCGGCATCGGCCAGGGCAACGAGGCAGTTTCGTATATCTCCGGGCGGAAGCACATCAAGCTCCTGTCTCAATTTTCCGGACGAACCTCCGTCATCCGCTACCGTAACTATGGCCGTTATATTGCTGGTATACTCTTTCAAGCCCTGAAGCAGCGTCGACAATCCTGTCCCGCCGCCTATCACTACTATCTTCGCGCCTTTTTCCAGTATCCTCGCCTGATATATCTTATCGACGAGCTCGCCTTCCCTCTGGGGAAGAAATACTTTTACGAAAGATTTTATTATCCTGTTTATGCCCGTTATTACAGCCAGTGCGGCTAATATTATTATGATGCCGGCAAAAGTCTTATTCTTCGGGCTCTGCTCAAGAAGGACCATCACAAACCCCATCGATATCATAATGATACCGAAGACAGTCAGCATGATCCATCTTTTAATCCACATACCGGGATACAGCCACTTGAAGGCTTTTAAGATCTTCACCCTGATACCTTATCTTGCCTTAATTTTAATATTTTTTGGAATCTTCTTCCTGAATTATACGAAGTATCTCTTTTTCATCCCCTGACTTCATAAGCATCTCTCTGAAATACTTATCCTTCAGCATCCTTGAGATCCTGGCAAGAGCCTTCAGGTGGGGGCCTGCGGATTCTTCCGGCGCGATAAGAAGAAAGAATATATAAACCGGATCGCCGTCAAGAGAATCGAAATTGACGCCTTTCTTGGAAAGTCCGAATGCAGCAACCAGCTCTTTAACTCCCTGCGACTTAGCGTGCGGGATACCTATGTTCTGCCCTATGCCTGTCGAACCGAGAGATTCCCTCGCCATAAGCGCCTTCACGAGATCTTCTTTATTTTTTATATCGGCCGCCTTGGCAAGAATATCGACAAGCTCCCTTATCACGCCTTCTTTGTCGGTAGCCTTGAGATTCGCCGTAACCGCCTTCTTGTTCAGAAAATCCATTATCTTCATGGTAAACTTCCTCCTTTTGCTGCTAGCGTCTATGTGTGTACTTTTTTAATGTGCCATTCACTTAGTAAAATTGGAGCGGCGGATGGGGTTCGAACCCACGACATCGACCTTGGCAAGGTCGCATTCTACCACTGAATTACCGCCGCGTCGCGATTACTATATTACGACATCGCTCCTTAGGGGGAAACCTATGGTTTCCCCCTAACGCTTATACAATTATACGCCCGAAACGCTGTTCCCCTTCCTTCCAAGCGTTATTAGCCGTTGTTTCGTTAATAGCCTTAGTGTGCATAAATCTATTGTGACGTCAACAATACAGCTAAGATGCTAATCCCGCCCCGAGCTCAACATAAGGGAAAGGGACATTAGGGAAAACCGATTTAGGTTTTCCCTAAAACGATTTTGGCGCAAGCCCTGCCTTC
>JAKLDX010000102.1 GCA_022703295.1 Candidatus Omnitrophota bacterium | reverse complement strand
CTGAAGGCCTCCGGTGACACAAAGAAATTGCTCGATGATAATAAAGGAATGCTCAGGTATCTATTCATTGCTTCACAGGTGGAAGTCGCCGCAGGCGAAGGAGCCATGGCGATATTGATCGAGAAGGCCAAGGGCGAGAAATGCCAGCGGTGCTGGAATTACAGCGAAGAGGTCGGAAAAGATAAAGATCACCCCGCTCTTTGCGAGCGATGCGTTAAGACGGTCCAATAAAAGGAGCTTTAAAATGGCAAAGACGAAGAAAAGAAAAAATGTGAAGCCGCGGAATAAAATCGTCAAGGCAAAAAAAGACAAAAAAACCAAAAAAGAGAAAACGATAAAACTTAAGAAGCTTCCGAAGGAAGTTCTTAAAAAATATAAAGCTCTTCTTCTAAAAGAGCGCGAGAAAGTCGGAGGGGACATTTCCCATATCGCGGAGAACACCCTGAATAAGTCACAACGTGAGGCTTCCGGCGACCTTTCCGGTTATTCGTATCACATGGCTGACCAGGCGAGCGATGACTACGAGAGGGATTTCTCTCTGGGGAGAGCGACGGAGGAGCAGAAAGTCCTTTATTCTATCGATGAATCGCTGAAGCGCATAGACGAAGGCTCGTACGGTTACTGCCTGCAGTGCAATAAACCCATATCGAAAAAACGGTTGGACGCTTTGCCGTACAGCGAGCTGTGTATAGAGTGTAAAAAGGCCAATGAGGCAAAATGACATCTTTAGTGTTTTCGTTGGCGTCATTCATATTCATCGCTGACAGGCTCACGAAGATATTCATATCAAACAGTTTTCATCAGGGGCAATCTGTAAAAATAATTCCGGGTATCTTTCATATAACTTTCGTGCTGAATGACGGAATGGCGTTCGGCCTGCTGAAAGGTTTTGGAGTTCTTTTCATAACGCTGTCGGTAGCGGTAATCGCCTTAATAACTGTTTATGTAATACGGCGCAAGACAATGGACATTATGTTGTCCGCAGGCTTAGGCCTTATTTTGGGCGGCGCTTCGGGCAATCTGGTTGACCGTATTTTACTGGGCCGCGTAGTAGATTTTCTGGATTTCCGTATCTGGCCGGTATTCAACCTTGCCGATTCAGCGATAACGGTCGGCGCCGGCATATTGATCTTACGGGCGTTTCTGAAAAGGCCGGCCTCGGCAAGCAGGTAATATTCCAATTTCATATTTATGCATCCCATCCTTCTGAAAATAGGGCCCATCACCATATATTCCTACGGCGTAATGGTCGCCCTGGGTTTTACGGTCTCCGTTATCCTCATATGTAAACACGCAGCCGGATTTAATCTGGATAAAGATAAAATGCTGGACCTGGCCGTTATCATCCTGCTGGCCGGAATAATCGGCGCGCGCATACTTTATGTAGCGCTCAATCTAAAGGTATACATGGCCGATCCGATCGAGATCCTGAAGCTGTCAAGGGGCGGCCTGGTATGGTACGGCGGTTTCTTAAGCGCACTTTTCGCCGCGGTTTTCTACATCAGGAAAAAAGGAATGGATTTCTGGAATGTCGTCGACCTGATAGCGCCGTACACCGCGCTTGCGCAGGCCTTCGGCAGGATAGGCTGTTTTCTGAACGGCTGTTGCTATGGAATAGACGGCCTGCCCGCGCAGATATACTCATCGATATTGCTGTTCCTGATATTTGTCATATTGCGCTTATGGCAGAAGAGAAGGCGCTTTGCAGGAGAAATATTTTTGGGTTATTGCCTGCTCTATTGCCTGAAAAGATTCGTGATAGAATTTATAAGGGGCGACAATCCGCGGATATTCCTGGGGCTTACAATATCTCAGATAGTCAGCTTTGTGGTATTTTTAGCGGCAGCCGTGTTATTTACGCAAAAGGCGATCAGATGGAAAAAGGACCGTTCAGGTTCAAAATAGAAGAAGCGGATGCGGGGAAGCGCCTAGATAAGTTCCTGGCCGAAAAAATGCCGGAAACTTTCTCCCGCTCTTTTCTGCAAAAACTTGTTGCGCTCGGCAGTGTTCTTGTTAACGGCGAGATTCCTAAAAAACATCACAAGGTAAATGCCGGGGAGTCTATTGAGATGCGGATCCCCGAGCCGGCAGAATCCCCGTTAAGACCGGAAAAGATACCTATAAAGATCGTATATGAGGACGAGCAAATCATTGTGGTCGATAAGGGCGCGGATATGGTGGTGCACCCTGCGCCCGGCAATTACAGCGGCACGCTTGTGAATGCCCTGCTCTGGCATTGTAAGAATCTGTCCGGGATAGGAGGCGTCCTGAAACCCGGCATAGTGCACAGGATAGACAAAGGCACCTCAGGGCTTCTGGTTGTGGCGAAAACCGACGCGGCGCACAAGTCCCTCGCGAAACAGTTCAAGGCGAAGACGACCACGAGAGTTTACGTCGCGCTTGTTAAGGGAGTGGTGCAATTCGACAACGGAATAGTGGAGCTTCCTATAGGCAGGTCGAACCGCGACAGGAAAAAGATGGCGGTTAACTTCGCAAGCAGCAAAGAGGCCGTTACTAAATATAAAGTGCTGGAAAGGTTCAGGGAGCACACCCTTCTTGAACTGGTCCTGGGCACAGGGCGGACGCATCAGATAAGGGTCCATATGGAATATATCGGACATCCGCTGGTAGGCGATGAAAAATACGGTTCGCGCGGCCTTTTGGACAGGCCCGCGCTGCACGCAAAAACACTCGGATTCATTCATCCTGTAACGAAAAAATATATGGAATTTACAAGCAAGGTTCCCGCCGACATGAAAGAATTGATCGATAAGGTAAGGGGCCAGGAGGCAAAAGGCAAGGCTTAGTCTTTAGCCTTGACCATGTATTAGTTGCCCTGATAAAATGATCATATGAGAAAAATGATAATCAGACCAGCGAAGAGATTGTCGGGCGAAATAAAAGTGCCCGGGGATAAATCTATTTCACATAGAGCCGTTATGATAGGAGCTGTCGCAAAAGGGCAGACGGTCATAAGAGGCCTTCTCGATTGCGATGATTGTAATTTCACTATCGGCGCTTTCAGGCAAATGGGTATTGCGATCGAGAAGAGCGGCGATATCACCACGATTGACGGAAAAGGCCTGAAAGGGTTAGCTAATCCGGGCAGCGCGATAAATGTCGGTAGCTCCGGAACGAGCATGAGGCTTCTGGCCGGCATATTAGCAGGACAGGATTTCGAATCTGTGCTTGAGGGTAGCCCGGGCCTATCCGGCCGGCCCATGAAAAGGATAGTTGAGCCTCTTTCCCTTATGGGTGCTCGCATAAAAGCGACCGGCGGCGATTATCCCCCCATCAGCATAATGCCCGGAAAGCTGAAACCGATCGATTATAAATTACCCGTATCCAGCGCCCAGGTGAAATCGGCTATACTTCTGGCCGGTTTATACGCCGACGGCGTTACGAGCGTAGAAGAAATTTTTAAATCCAGGGACCACACCGAAAGGATGCTGAAATATTTTGGCGCCCTAGTGCGTTCCGACGGCCGCAAGATTTCGATAAAAGGATGCTCGGAGCTTATGCCAAAGTCTGTGATGATACCCGGCGACATTTCCGGCGCGAGTTTTTTTCTGGCAGGGGCCGTCATTCTGAAAGGATCGGCAATAAAAATAAAGGATGTGAGCATAAATCCTACGAGGGCAGGATTTCTCGATGTATTGGAGAAGATGGGGGCCGGATGCGAATTATCAGGCCGAAAAGAACTTTTTGAACCTGCCGCTGATGTCAAAGCGGCATCGTGCCTTACGAAAGGGATCGCGATAGGCGAGGAGATGATACCTTCTATAATAGACGAACTTCCTATCATATTTGTACTGGCGTCTGTTTCCAAGGGAAGGACCATAATCAAAGGCACGGAAGAGCTGCGGGTGAAAGAGACGGACAGGATAAAGTCGATGAAGGAGAATCTCGAAAAGATGGGCGCTCATATAGAGGTGAATGGTCCGGATATTATAATTGAAGGCGTCACGCAACTCAGGGGCGCAAGCCTTAAAAGTTTCGGAGACCACAGGACATGTATGGCTATGGCAATAGCGGCATTGTCTGCTTCCGGCGAGAGCGAGATCGATGATGTCGACTGTGTGGCCAAATCGTTCCCGGGATTTTTCACCGTTCTTAAGTCTTTAGAACCATAATAAGGAAAATCGAGTTGCTAAACTTTTTGTCCGGAATAGACGGAAAATTATTTAACCTTATAAATAAAGGTTGCCAGAACCCTGCTTTTGACGCTGTCATGCCTTTGCTGACCGAGCTTGGCAGCGGGCTTTTTTTATTTATCCTCTCAATTCTTATAATCTTATTCCGGAAAAAAGATAACAAAAGATGCGGAGTGCTTTTACTGGGAGGGCTGACAGCCACTTATTACATAGTTTATTTTCTGAAACACACAGTGGGAAGGCCCAGGCCGTATCTTTCGCTTCCGGATGTGCATACGCTTATTAAAGAGTCGTCATTTTCCTTTCCGTCGCATCATGCCACAGACGCATTTATGGCCGCGGTCATCCTTACGGCATTTTTTAAAAGGCGCTGGGTGTTTTTCAGCCTTGCCGTGCTTGTCTGTTTTTCAAGGGTGTATGTGGGCGTCCATTATGTTTCCGATGTCGCGGCAGGCGCCGTTATAGGTATTCTAATCGGATATGCCTTACTGAAAATTTCAGCCACTTATAGCGGCGGAAAGCTTTCACCTTGAATTACTTGACAATATAGCCGTTTTTTGTTAATATCGCAAGACAAGGAGAATCTATGAACTTTCGCAATACATTCAATATAGTAGGTAAATTATATAATGATGCGCTGGGTCTGTTTTCTAATGATATGGGGATAGA
>JAKLDX010000101.1 GCA_022703295.1 Candidatus Omnitrophota bacterium | reverse complement strand
CACCAAACGGGGCAGGGTAAAAGTTCCGCCGCTATCGGGGATCAGGCCGATGTTGATGAAGCTCTGGATGAAGTTGGCGCTTTCGGTCGCCAGGGTGAGGTCACACGCGTAGGCAATGTTGGCACCGGCACCGGCCGCCACGCCATTGAGCTTACAAAAAGAGGATATAGGGTGACCGGTGTTGATTTATCCGAGTCCCAAATTGCAAGGGCAAAAGAGAAAGCAAAAGAACTCGATCTGAGCATTGATTTTCAGAAACATGACGCCAGAACCCTTCCCTTTGAGGGCGAGTTCGATCTGGCGATCATGCTCTGTGAAGGCGGTTTTTCTTTAATGGAAACGGATGAGATGAATTTTGAAATATTAAAGAACGCGACAAAGGCGTTAAAAGGTAAGGGCAAGTTTATATTTACGACATTGAACGCTTTATTTCCGCTTTTTCATTCCGCCAAAGAATTTTATGAGTCCGCGGCCAAAGAAGGCAATTCAGTGTGTAAAAATTGCTCCTTCGATCTGATGACGTTCCGTGACCACAACACCGTCGCCTTCGAGGACGATGCGGGAACTAAAAAGGAATTAACCTGTAATGAGCGCTACTATGTACCCAGCGAAATAACATGGTTATTGAAATCGCTTGGCTATAAAAAAATCGATATTTTCGGCGCGAAGCTCGGAGCTTTTTCGAGGAACGATAAACTTACGGCAGAAGATTTTGAGATTTTAGTTATTGCTGAAAAATAACGCTTTGACTTATGAAAAATAAACTTAATTCAAAAAGAAAAGTCTTTATCCGGACTTTCGGATGCCAGATGAACGCGAGGGATTCGGAGTTCGTGATAGGCGTTCTTTCGGAGAGAGGTTTTAAGAAAGTCGACTCTGCCGAAAAAGCCGATGTGGTACTGTTTAATTCGTGTTCCGTGAGAAAACACGCCGAGGACAGGCTGTTCAGTAATATAGCGGACCTGAAAAAACTGAAAGCCGGAAAGCCGGGCCTTTTGGTAGGACTTATGGGTTGCACGGCGCAAAGCTATAAGGATAAGGCGCTGGAAAGGGCCCCCGTGCTGGACTTTGTGTGCGGGCCGGGGAACGAGGCGGACCTGCCGGAGATAATAGCCAATGTATTGAAGGACAGGTGCCCCGTAGTGGCGACGGATAAGACGAATGAGAAAAGGCCGGAATTATTCCCTGAATACAGGCAGAGCGCTTTTAAGACATTTGTCTCCATAGGAGAAGGGTGCAACAATTTCTGTTCATACTGTATCGTGCCGTACGTCCGCGGCAGGGAACGTTCGAGAGACGCAAAAGATATAGTAAGGGAAATAAGAGGCCTGGCCGGCCGCGGGTTCAGAGAGATAACGCTCCTGGGGCAGAACGTTAATTCGTATAAAGGGGCAAATGGCAAAGGGCAGGGGGCGAGTTTTGTTAAATTGCTGGAGGGGATAAATAGTATTGACGGGATAGAGCGCGTGCGTTTTATGACGAGCCATCCTAAAGACGCCTCGACAGACCTGTTCAAGGCGATGAGAGACCTCGAAAAAGTTTGCGAACATCTCCATCTTCCTGTACAATCAGGGTCTGACAGGATATTAAAACTTATGAACCGCGGATATACATCGAAGAAATACATCCGACTAGTGCAAAAATATAAAGAGATCCTGCCCAAAGGGGCCCTGACGACAGATATAATAGTCGGATTCCCGGGCGAGAGCGACAGGGATTTTAATTCGACCCTGAAGCTTATAAAAGACACGGGGTTCGACAGCGCTTTCAGCTTCAAATATTCGCCGCGCCCGCCGGCAAGATCGGCGAAGTTAAAGGACAATGTCCCCGCCGACGTCAAACAGAAACGCCTCGAGGCTGTCATAGATATGCAGTGTGACATTTCTCAAAGATGTAATGCGGCCCTCAAAGGAAAAACGCTCGAGATCCTTGTGGACGGATGCGGCAGTAAAGACCCGCGGCTGCTTACCGGCAGGACAAGGACGAACAAGATAACTGTCTTTAACGGCAGCAGGGGCCTTATAGGGAAGTTTGTTAATGTCATAGTGGAGTCGGTAACGCCTTATGCGTTGAAAGGGAGGATGGTGTGAAAAAAACTCAAAACTCAAAACTCAAAACAAAAAACAAAACAGTTATCTTCATCAATGCCATGATCCTTACAATGCTAATCAGCCTTTATCCTTCAGCTGTTTATCCATACACAGAACAAGATCTTGCGCATGTCGAGAAATTATTCATGGAAGAAAAATATGACAAGGCGGCAGAGGAGGCATCCGGCCTCATAGAGTCAAAGGCCAGGCAGAGGGACGAGCTTTATTACCTGAAGGGCCTCAGCGAAATGAAGATGAGCAGGTTCGATGACGCGAGACAGTCCTTCGGGGACCTCATGTCGAAGTACCCTAATTCGAGAAGGGCATTCGACGCTAATGTGGGCATAGGCGATACGTATTACCTGCAGAATAACCCTTATGCGGCTATCAGCATATATAACGACGCGTTGAAAAAATTCCCCGGCGATAGCAATGTAAAGATAGTTTATGACAGGATAGACCAGTGCCATAGGAAGGTGGGGATTTCCGCGTCCCCGGTCCCGCCCGATATGAATAGCGGAAAAGCCGCTGTCGAAAAAAATGAAGAGCCGAATATTCTCACGCGCGCTCCGAAATCAAACTTTGTTCCGAAGTCTAATTTCGGCCCAAGACGGAACTCCGAGCCGAAATCAAACTTCGTTCCAAAATCGGCCATTCAGCCAAAAGATGTTCATGAAAATGAAGCCAGGGGATCGATGTCGGTCCAGGTCGGATGTTTCAAGAGTAAAGGCAATGCCCAGAAGCTTGCCCAGAAGCTTTCCGCCAAAGGGTACGCAAGTTTTGTTGAGATGCCGGCCGGGCCAGTTACGGACGGATTGTACAGGGTGAAAGTCGGCAAATTGAACTCGGCAAAAGATGCAGAGGATATGGCGCTCAGGCTTAAAAAAGACGGCTACACTACCAAAATATGCGTAAACAACTGATGCCGTCAGGATCCGCGCGCAAAAAAATAGTCATATTCATAGTAGGGCCTACCGCGATAGGGAAGACCCGCCTTGCCATAAAACTCTCGAAACGTATTAAAGGCGAAATCATATCTGCCGATTCGATGCAGGTCTATAAATACATGCGCATATTGAGCCAGGCGCCGGACGCGTCGGGAAAAAAGGCTGTCAGGCACTATTTGACAGGTTCGCTCGATCCGCGGAAAGAGTATAATGTAGCGCTCTTCAGGGACAAGGCGTCCGAGATCATAGATTCTCTCGGGAGGCGCGGCATAATGCCTGTGGTCGTAGGCGGCAGCGGCCTTTACGTCAGGGCTTTGGTTGACGGGCTATTTCCTTCCGAAGCCGCCGACCCCGGGTTCAGAAAGAAGATGTACGCGTTCGCATCCAGATACGGGAGCGCGAAGCTGCACAGAAAATTATCCGCGATAGATCCGCGAGCCGCGGAACTCATCCATCCGAATGACGCGCGCCGCATCATACGGGCCCTCGAGATACATCGTTCCGCCGGCCGCACAATGACAGAACTTAAGAAGAGCACCAGAGGGCTGAAGGATAAGTATGATATACGAATATTCGGCCTCACAAGGCCCAGGGCAGAGATATATTACGATATAGAGAAAAGGGTCGACAGGATGTTCGACGCAGGCGTGATAGGCGAGGTGAAGAAGCTGTCCGGGAAGAGGTTGTCCAGGACGGCGAAGGCGGTGTTGGGATACAAGGAGATAGCCGGGTATCTTAAGGGTAAATGCGGCCTGGAAGCGGCTAAGGATGAGATGAAGGTCAACACGAGGCACTTCGCGAAACGTCAATTGTCCTGGTTTCGGCCGGATAAAAGGATCCGCTGGTTCGATGTCAGCAAAATGAGCGAGAAAAAGATAATAGACCGCATTATGAAGGAGATAAAATAAATTGGAACGGGCACTTTTAATTACGGTGGATTTGGGGAGGCGTGCTGAGTGGACGGCCGAAGAACGTTCGGGCGAACTTTCCGAGCTCGCGCGCTCGGCAGGCGCCAGGGTCGTCAGGGAAGAGATCGTCCGGCGGCATGAGCCGGATCCTGCATACTTCATAGGCAGCGGAAAGGCCAAAGAGATGGCCCTTGTTTGCGCCGAGCAGCGTATATCCTTAGTGATATTCAATAATGACCTGGCAGCGACACAGCAGAAAAATCTAGAGGCGATGATCGGCGCGAAGGTCGTCGACAGGACGCAGCTCATCCTGGATATATTCGCGAGGCGCGCTCATTCCAATGAAGGAAAGGCGCAGGTAGAGCTCGCGCAGCTGATGTATCTGTTGCCGAGGCTCACCGGCAAAGGCGTGCAGCTTTCCAGGCTCGGAGGCGGCATAGGTACCAGAGGGCCCGGCGAGCAGAAGCTCGAGATAGACAGGCGCAGGATAAGGGAGAGGATATTCAGGCTGGAGAAGGAGCTCGAGGACCTGCAGAAAAGACGCGCCATGATGAGGAAAAAGCGCGAACGGTTCTCGGTCCTAACCGTCGCTATAATAGGTTACACCAATGTCGGAAAATCTACCCTGCTGAACGCGCTAACAAATTCGGATGTTGTGGTGCAGGACAAATTGTTCGCGACCCTCGACCCCACCGTAAGAAAATTCATTATGCCGAATAAACAAAAAGTGCTGTTCGTCGATACCGTAGGATTCTTAAACGACCTCCCGCACCATCTCATAGAGGCGTTTAAAGCGACTCTCGAAGAAGTCGTGGAGGCGGACCTGGCGCTGCACCTGGTGGACATAAGCCATCCCAAGGCAAGAGAACAGGCGGATGCCGTTTACAGGGTGCTAGAGGAGATCGGGGCGAAGGACAAACCGATAATTACCGTGCTTAATAAGATCGACA
>JAKLDX010000100.1 GCA_022703295.1 Candidatus Omnitrophota bacterium | reverse complement strand
CCAACAAGCTGATAGGACGTGAGCTCATCTTCAAGCTAGAGGCCTTGCGGTCCCCCCATTTTACCTCAGCCTGATGCCAGGCCGTGGTCTTATGCGGTTTTAGCGCCGGTTTCCCAGCGTTATTCCCCACTCGAAGGTAGATTGCTCGCGTGTTACTCACCCTTTTGCCACTATCCCTTGCGGGATCGTTCGACTTGCATGCCTAATCCACGCCGCCAGCGTTCACTCTGAGCCAGGATCAAACTCTCCAATTATATTATCTAAGAGCATTAATCTTGGCTTATCCTTCGCAAAAATCAGTCTGTTACGACCAACAATGCGAGGGGCTTGGTCGGTTAAAAACTCGTTTTCGAAAGAACAGATACAAAAAAATCCGTCCAGGGGACGGATTTATATAATAAAAATGACGTCCAGAGACGTCATCTATTACATCCTCTAGCTAGCTATTTTACTCCAAAATTGTCAAGGTGAAGTTCTCAAATACACTTCTCCTTTCGGTGAATATAGAGTATATCATTTTTCGAAATTTTGTCAATACTTTTTTTTAAATTTTTTATGCCTTCGTCAGGATGACCCTGGTGAACTTTTTACCTACGCGGATTTTGTATTCTTTGCCGGCATGAAGCCCGAAATCTATATTCAGGATCTTAGCGCCGTCTACCTCTACGGCACCTTCCTGGATCTTTCGTTTTGCTTCTCCTCTACTAGAAAGAAGCTTGGCATGATCGGCAAGAACCGCTATTACAGGAACTACTTCCGAATTGACCTTTATCTCGGTGGGTTTTATATCCTGCGGAAATCCTTTATCCTTAAAAGCCCTGTCAAATTCTTCGGCTTGTTTATCGGCATCGGCCTTGGAATGATACTGCGCTACAATTATCTTCGCAAGATTAACCTTTGCCTGCTTTGGGTGCAGCGCGCCGCTTTTTACATCGGCCCTGATCTTTGCGACGTCTTCATCCGTCAAAAGCTCATAATACTTATACATAAGCTCATCCGATACCGACATGAGTTTTCCGAACATGCTCTTGGCGCTCTCATTTATGCCGACGTAATTACCAAGCGACTTCGACATCTTATTGACACCATCCAACCCCTCAAGAAGCGGCATGGTAATGACTGTCTGAGCCTCCTGGCCGTAACGTTCCTGTATAGTGCGCCCCATAAGCATATTGAACTTCTGATCGCTCCCGCCAAGTTCTATATCGGATTTCAGCTCCACCGAATCGTATGCCTGAAATAAAGGATATAAAAATTCAAGGTAGCTTATGTCCTGTCCTGCCTTATATCGCTTGGAGAAATCATCCCTCTCGAGGACCCTGGCGACCGTCTGTTTTGCCGCCAGTTCCGCTATCTGATAAGGCGTCATCCTGTCGAACCATCTTGAGTTAAATATGACTTTCAGCTTTTTTGCGTCCAGGACTTTCGAAACCTGCTTCTCGTAAGTCTTGGCGTTCTCGGCGACCTCTTCCCTGGTCAATTTTGGCCTGGTCTTTGATTGCCCTGTCGGATCGCCGACAAGGCCCGTAAAATCGCCTATAAGGAACACGACTTCGTGCCCCAGGTCCTGAAAATGCCTCATCTTCCTTAATAATACGGTATGGCCCAGATGTATGTCGGGCGCAGTGGGATCAAAACCGGCTTTTATCACAAGGGGCTTATTGGACTTGATCGCTTTCTCTATCTTCTTCTTTAGCTCATCCATCTGGATTATCTCAACCGTACCGCGCTTTATCTGTTCCAGCTGCTTCGCTATATCTTTTTCCATGATTATTTTTTGTCTTTCTCCTGGCCGGTTATGGCTATTTCGTCAAGTAAGCCTTCTTTGTCAAAATAAAGGCATGCCTTTATTCCGCTTCCGAAAAAGTCTGACTTAGCTGGCTTATAGATCCATTCGTCCCTCTTGGTAATGATATCATAAAATTCTACCACGGGACCCCCGTATTCACCCCTGATCTCTTTTTTTGTCTGACCTTTTTTAATATCGCCTCTGTCTATGGCCCGTTTGACACCCTCGTACTGTCTGGTCTCTTCGTAATATGCCCTCTGTATCTCTGCCTGGCCCCGTCCGACCTCGATCAGGGTATCCAGGCCGTCAGCATAAGAGAGATGCGCGCATACTGCTATAGTAAAAATCATTAATGCTATAATCTTCATATATGATTAAGATATACTAAAACATCCGCTCAGGCAAGAAAAATTTGAAACTACTCCCTGGAACCTTTAAGCAATTCTTCCAGCTCTTTAAGCTTCCCTTCTTTAAAATACAGGTTAGCAAGGTTCTGACGGACCTCTTCGGGGCGTATGCCGGTTGCCAGCGCTTTTTTAAATTCCGTCTCCGCCTCGCTGAACATGCCCTGTTTCATGTAAATGATGCCCAAATAATTATGTGTTATCGAGCCTTTTTCTACGAGAGCACTTGCCTCCCTGAACTCTTTGACTGCCTTATCATTCATGCCTTCCAGCTCGTAAACCAACCCGAGATTTATGTGCGCCACGAGCGAATGAGGCGATGTCCTGACCGCACCCTGCCAGAAAGTCAATCTGTCCCTGAAATTTTCGCTGTAGTTAAAGGTTATGGCCGAAAACAGCACTATGAGAAAAGCGGAAAGCGCAAACGCTATCCTTTTATTGAATATCATGTCTCTGAAAACACTCGCTTCGGAACAAATGATTATTATGCCTAATATGGGCAGATAAGTCCTATGCTCCATGAAATCTGCGACGATCGCCGGGTTGGGCCGTATAAACGAAGGTACCAGGAAAAGTATGAACCATAGCGCTCCGAATATCACGAAATTATAGCGCGCCTTCCGCGAAATAACTAAAATTGAAGCTATAAAAAGCAGGGCCGCGAAACCATAGATGAATGTCGTATCCTGAATTATAGGCAGGACTGACAGGTTAAAAGGGAATATGGCCTTGCCTGTAAACTGTATCAGCGCGGGCGAGTTCCTAATCATATTCCTGCCCATGCTGAAAATATCCATTGGCACAGGATTGGGCAGGCACGCCTTCCTTATATAGAACCAGAAAGTTATGACAAAAAACCATCCTACAATAAGGGCAAGCTCCCGCCTGGAAAATATTTTTTCTTTGATTATCAAATGAAGATACAAAACGCAGATAACCGGCAGGAAAATCGCTGTTTCTTTTGTGAAAAGCGCTATCATAAAAAATAACATATGCCATATAAAGCACATGTTATTTTTTGTTTTCAGAAAAGCCAGGAGTGAGATGATACTGGCTAAAGAAAATATCCCCAGCAATATATCGTTCCTGCCGGGTATCCAGGCAACCGACCCCGTCAATATAGGATGAGAGGCGAATAGAGAAGAAAAAAAGAAGGACAGGTTCCTGGCATGACCTATCCTCGTCAGAAAAACAAAGACCAGGCATGAAGCTATTGAGTGAAGGATTATGTTAGTGAAGTGGTAAATTAAGGGTGATGCGCCGCCCAGGTGCGCGTCGACCATTAACGATAACGTCAACATAGGGCGATAGTAAACACCTAAGCCGTCAGAGCCCTCGAGCACATCCTGCCTGAAGGCCGCAAAGATGTTAGAGAAATTTCGCAAAAAGGCATTATTGTCCAGGATGAGTTTATTGTCATCCAAATAGGTAAAATTAAACGATACTGTGTGGGCGTAGATCAGAAATACCAGCAGGACAATCAAAAAGTACGGGCGCCATCCATTAAAGGTTTCGTTTGGCATCGAGGCTCTTCTCTTTCAACCGGGAGGCGTTACTTCTTGAGAACTTTTTTGAATTCCTTGGTCAGGGCCGGAACGACATCGAAAAGGTCGCCGACTATACCGTAAGTCGCCACCTTGAATATAGGGGCATCGGGATCCTTGTTTATGGCAACTATAACCTTAGAGGACTGCATGCCTATGAGATGCTGTATCTGGCCGCTTATCCCGCAGGCTATGTATAATTTGGGGCAGACCGTCTTGCCTGTCTGGCCGACCTGATGCGAATACGGGATCCAGCCGGCATCAACCGCGCTTCTTGATGCCCCTACCGCGCCGCCCAGGACTTTCGCAAGCTCTTTGATTATTGCAAAATTTTCAGGTGCTCCCACTCCTCTTCCGCCGGACACTATGATATCGGCTTCCGCAAGATTCACTGTTTCTTCTATCTCTTCCACAATATCCAGGAGCGTGGTCCTGGACCTAAGTACATCCGGAGAATATTTTTTCCTTATGACTTCCGCTTTGTGCGATTTATGTATATCGGCTTCCTTCATGACCTTATGCCTTACTGTGGCCATCTGAGGCCTGTGATTCGGCGTTATAATGGTGGCCATGATATTGCCGCCGAATGCGGGGCGTGTCTGAAGGAGAAGCCTTTCCTTTTCATCTATGTCGAGGCCCGTGCAATCGGCTGTAAGGCCTGCGTCTATCTTTACCGCGACGCGCGATATCATGGACCTGCCTATGGTAGTAGCTCCGCAGAGGACTATCTCAGGCTTGTACTCCTTGATGAGGCTCACGAGCACATTTGTGTACGGGTCATCAAGGTAATTTTTCAGCTCCGGGGAATCTATTATATAAATTTTGTCCGCCCCGCGCGCCGATAATTCCTCTATTTTCGATTCTATTTCATTGCCGAGGATCACCGCGCAAAGCTTCACGCCTAACTTTTTGGCCAGTTTCTTACCTTCCCCCAACAGCTCAAATGATATGGTTTGTATCACGCCCTTCTTCTGCTCACAGAAGACCCAGACATCCTTGTATGCGCTCAGGTCTTTAGCAGTAGCCGTGCTTTTATTCAGTTCTATTGCCTTGAATTTGCATACCTGTACGCACGCACCGCACAAGGTACACTTGGCCATATCTATCACGGCCTTTTTGTTCGCCATGTGAATAGCGCCAAACGGGCAGGCCTTGACGCACAGCGTGCAGCCCACGCATTTATCGATTATTATAGTGATAGTATTATTGTCCATATCTTTTTAACTCAAAA
>JAKLDX010000010.1 GCA_022703295.1 Candidatus Omnitrophota bacterium | reverse complement strand
CACTATGGACGAGATGATACATCACTCGAAGGCTGTTAGGCGAGGAACGAAATATGCCTTTTTGGTCGGTGATATGCCTTTCATGTCGTATCAGGTGTCTATCGCGGAAGCGATAAGGAACGCGGGGCGTTTCATGAAAGAAGCGGGATGTGACGCGGTAAAACTGGAAGGCGGCGATGAAGTGCTGGATGTCACAATAGCGATCATCAATGCAGGCATCCCCGTCCTCGGCCATCTGGGACTTACCCCGCAGACAATTTCAAAATTGGGCGGCTACAAGATCCAGGGCAAGACGGCGGAGGCGGCTAAGAAGATACTGGACCAGGCCCTGAAGCTGGAAAGGGCCGGGTGTTTTGCTGTCCTCCTGGAATGCGTGCCGGATAAGGTGGCTAAACTTATTACCGAAAAACTTACGGTTCCGACGATCTCCTGCGGCGCCGGAGCATATTGTGACGGACAGGTGCTTGTGACCAACGATATGATCGGGATATTTGACAGGTTTGTCCCTAAGTTCGTTAAGCAATATATAAAATTATCTCCCCTGATGCTTGACGCGTTCAAGAAATATAAAGAAGAGGTCGAGGCGGGAAGTTTCCCGGACGCGGAGCACAGTTTTTCGATCGATGAAAAAGAGGTCAGGCAGCTTAAAGTTGTGGAAAAGAAAACAAAAAAGAGGGGTTGAAAATTGAAGATAGCGGTGGTGGGCCCGGGTGCGCTAGGATGCCTGGTAGCGGGTTTTCTGAAACAGAGAACGAAGGAAGAGGTGTGGCTTTATGACAGGCTTGAGGAACGCTCAGTCCGCATCCGCGATAACAGCATTAAGATAGAAGGAATAAGCGGGCCATACACCGTCAAGGTCAATGTCAGCGCGAACTCTAAGGAAATCGGACCTTGCGACCTCGTCATAATATGCGTGAAGAGCTATTCTACCGAAGATGCCTGCAAGGACATAAAAGAACTTGTTGCGGAAAATACCAGCATACTTACCATCCAGAACGGAATTGGCAATATGCAGATACTGAATGATCATTTCGGGGCCGAGAAAGTGATAGGCGGCATAACGAACCACGGCTCTACGCTTTTGGGCGTCGGCCATGTGAGGCATGCCGGCAGAGGGGACACCATAATAGGCAAGGCGGACGGCAGGTTGTCCGGAGCGCTGAAAAACGTCGCGGCTGTTTTGACCAAGGCGGGATTCGAAACGAAGATATCAAAGGACATCGATGCGGTGATTTGGAGCAAACTCATAATAAATGTCGGCATCAACGCGCTTACCGCTGCTACCCGTTTAAATAACGGCAGGCTGGTGGAATACGAGGAATGCAGGGAACTCCTGCGCAGCGCCGTTCAGGAAGCCGTGAAGATAGTGAAGCGCAAAAGGATAAAACTTGCGTACGATGACCCGATACAGAAGGTCGAGTCCGTTTGCAAGGCCACAGCGACCAATGTCTCGAGCATGCTTCAGGATGTGCTGAACAAGAAGCGCACGGAAATAGATTTTATAAACGGCGCTGTGGTGAGACAGGGCAAGGCCCTCGGCATACCGACGCCGGTTAATGAGGTCCTGACAAATCTGGTCAGGACGATAGAGAAGAGTTACGATAAAGTGGCGAAATAAAGAAAGGGTTTTTCGATGCTCATAATCGGGGAGCGCATAAATTCCACAAAGCAAAAGGTGCAGGAAGCTATCAAGGCCAGGAACGCCTCGTTTATTATAAACCAGGCGGTCTCGCAGGCCGGGGCCGGAGCTGATTTCATAGACGTTAACTGCGCGGTTACATCGGGGGATGAGATACAGGACATAGACTGGGTGATAAGCGTCATACAGAGCGAAATGAAAGACGTGAGTATTTGCATCGACAGCCCCAATTATCTTGCCATCGACCGGGCGCTCAAAGTTTATAAGGCAAACGGCAAGCTGATGATAAATTCCATAACCGGCGAAGAGGCGAGGATAAAAAACATACTTCCGCTTGCCTTGAAATATAATGCGAAACTCATAGCCCTCACTATGGACGAAAACGGGATGCCCGATACCGCGCAGGACAGGTTCGAGGCAGCGAGAAAGATACTGGAGCGTGTCAAAAATGCCGGTTTTAAGGAAGAGAATATTTATTTCGATTCGCTTATCAGACCGATATCCACCGAGCCAAAACAGGCGGGCGAATTCCTGAAGTCGATCCCTATGATAAAAAGCCTGGGCAAAGTGAATACGATCTGCGGCCTTTCGAATGTATCCTACGGGCTTCCCAACAGGCAGACCATAAATTCCGCATTTCTGGCGATGGCGATACAGGCGGGGCTTGATGCAGCTATACTCGATCCTCTGGACAGCCATGTCGCGTCCAGCATAGCCGCATCGCGGGCGCTCCTGTGCGACGATGAATATTGCACGGACTACATAAAAGCCTTCCGTGAAGGTAAGCTTATATAATTTTATGGCGAAGAAAATTTTCGTAGCGGCTACACAGCAGAATGACGGCAAGACTACCGTCTCGCTCGGCCTCATCGCTGCGTTTAAGAAGCGTTTTGAGCGCATCGGTTTCATAAAGCCGATAGGACAGCGCTATCTGATGGAACAGGGGTATAAAGTAGACGAGGATTCCGTCCTGATAGAGGAGGTCTTCGGTATCAAGTGCCATATAAAGGACATGTCTCCCGTCGCTATCGAAAGAGGTTTTACCGAGCGCTTCATAGAAAAGGGCGCCGACGAAGATTACGCCAAATTGATAAAGGAATCCTTCGAAAAGGTCGCGAAGGATAACGACCTTGTGATAATAGAAGGGACGGGCCATGCCGGTGTCGGGTCGGTCTTCAATCTTTCCAATGCTACGGTTGCGAAACTTCTGGATACGAATGTCATGCTTATATCTTCCGGAGGGGTCGGCAAGCCCATAGACGAGGTGATGCTGAATAAGGCTCTCCTCGACAGGGAGGGCGTCAACCTTGCCGGCGTCATCGTCAATAAGGTGCTCCCGGAAAAATACGAAAAGGTTTCGCGTATAGTCAAAAAGGGGCTGGAGCAGAAAAATTTGAATGTCTTCGGCGTCCTGCCGTATCAGAAGATCCTGGATATACCCACCATGCGCGAAATAAAAGAGGAAATAAAGCTTACGACCCTTTACAAGGGCGACAATCTCGATGTGTCGGTAGAGAACGTGCTTATAGGGGCTATGAACGTAAAAGACGCCCTCGCTTTTGTTCAGAATAATTCGCTGATGATAATCCCGGGCGATCGCGACGATATGATAGAGGCCATGTGCCAGATTAAGCTGGGCAAGCTTAAAAAAGGTGTCAGGATATCCGGCATAATATTGAGCGGCGGCCTGATGCCGAAGAGGAGAAACCTTAAATCCCTGGAAAAGGCCGGCATACCGACGCTGATCACGAAAGAAGATACTTACAGCATAGCCTCGCGCGTCCATTCGATGGTGGTGAAGCTGAAGCCGCAGGATGCGCAGAAGATAAAGATAATCGTCGATATGGTGGAGAAGTATGTCGATATCGACAAAGTCCTCGCCAATCTGAAATGAAGCTATTCCGCGTTAAGAAATCACAAAATAACAGGGTCGTCGTAGGCATGAGCGGCGGAGTCGATTCATCGCTTGCCGCCGCGCTTTTAAAAAAGCAGGGTTACGACGTCATCGGCATAACCATAAGGACATGGCCAAAAGAGGAATGCGGTTCAAGTTTCGGCCGCGCCTGCTGCAATCTGGAGGCCATAACGAGAGCGAGAATGGTCGCCGAGAGCCTGGACATACCTTATTATGTCGTGGATTTCAGCGAAGATTTCAAGAAAGAGGTGATAGATTATTTTTGCGCGGAATATATAAGCGGCCGGACACCTAACCCTTGCGTATTGTGCAATGAGAAGATAAAATTCGGTAAATTATTGGAAAAGGCCCGCTCTCTGGGGGCATCGCTTGTAGCGACCGGCCACTATGTCAAAAAAGATTTCAGCAAAAAGGCGGACAGATTTTTGCTGAAGGAAGGCAAGGATAAATCCAAAGACCAGTCTTATTTTCTGTTCACTCTTTCACAGAAGCAGCTTTCGTCCGCGTTATTCCCGCTCGGGGATATCACCAAAGTGAAAGCCCGTGCCATGGCAAAGAGGTTTAAGCTTAAGACTTATAACACAGCCTCCAGCCAGGATATTTGTTTTATCCAGGACATGGATTACGCCGAATATATAAAGAAGAAAACGGGGGTTGAGATAAAAGGAGGCGAGATAGTCGATGAAACCGGAAAAGCCATAGGCCGCCACAGAGGGATACCTTTTTATACCATCGGCCAAAGGCGCGGCCTCGGCATCGCCCATAAAGAACCGCTCTATGTTACAGGCATAGATACGGTGAATAACAGGATAATCGTAGGTGAAAAGAAAGAAGTTATGAAGAACGGCCTGATCGCTGTCAATCTGAACTGGATCGCGATCGAGCAGATAGTGAAGCCGATAAAGGTGATGGCGAAGATAAGGTATAATACCAAAAAGGCAATGGCTGTGGTGTCTAAATTAGGCGAGGATAGCGTACAGGTGGATTTCAACCAACCGCAGGCGGCGCCCACGCCGGGTCAGGCAGTCGTATTTTATGACAAAGATATCGTTGTGGGCGGGGGATGGATACGCGAGGCGTCAAATTGAAAAATTCAAAATTTAATAAATTGGAAAAGATCATTAAAGGCCTTGAGAGCGTTGTTGTTGCCTATTCCGGAGGGCTCGACAGCACTTTCTTGCTGAAAACGGCACTTGACGTACTCGGTAAAGAAAATGTGCTTGCCGTTACGGCGAGATCCGAGACATACCCGCATTCCGAATATGAAGAAGCGGTACGGCTTGCGAAAAAGATAGGCGCGCACCACATCACCATTATTACAAAAGAACTTGAGCTTGAGAACTTCAGGTCAAATCCGGTCAACCGCTGCTACTATTGTAAAAAGGAACTATTCAAAAAACTGAATGGGATACGCAAAAATCGCCGGTTCCGACATGTTCTTGACGGCACCAACTATGACGACCTGAAAGATATCAGGCATGGGAGAAAAGCTGCCTCCGAACTTGGCGTGAAAAGCCCGCTTCTCGAAGCCGGGATAACGAAAGATGATATACGGAAATATTCCAAAAAGTTAAAATTGCCGACATGGAATAAGCCTTCCTTTGCGTGCCTTGCATCACGCTTTCCTTTTAATAGCGATATTACGCGAGAGGGTCTTGAGCGTATCGATAAGGCAGAGACCTGCCTACGCCGCCTAGGATTTAAACAGATAAGGGTTCGGTCGCATAATAGCATTGCGAGGCTTGAGGTTATGCCAAAAGATATCAGGAAAGCAGTTAACTTAAGAGATGTTATAATAAAGAAATTAAGGCTCCTCGGATTTATCTACATCACACTCGACCTCGCCGGATACCGCACAGGCAGCATGCACGAATCAAGTTAAGATAGAAAAAACTAAGATTTTACGTATTGACATTTAAATTTTTTGATGTATTCTTTATGAACGTTAATAAAATTCACTAACGTTCACAAAAGGGGGTTTTATGAAGAGTTTTGTAATTGCAATAATTGCTCTGAGTCTTATAGTTATTTCCTCTCCTGCATTTTCAGCCGAGGCTTCCGGCATTGGTTACATTGGCGGACAAAATGGCGAAACCCAGATAATAGGGCCCGTCGAAACTATATCGCTTGTAAAAGATCCTATCGTAACTAAACGGACAGTCAGTTTTTTCGGCATGACTATAACCTACATCGATACTCTCGTCTACTGGACCAGCGGGCCGTTATGCTACAGGACGTCGGTCGTAGAGATACGCGATTCCAAGGGCCGCCTCATCTCTTCAAGCGGGACAGCACGAAGATACGACGGCAACGGCAAAATCATATCGCCCATTAACACCTTTAAACATTCGTTGTCATATAACAGGAGCGGTGCGCTTTCATCCGAGATATATTATTCTTATAACTACGATACCGGTTATAAGCCCCTCTCATCGGACAAGACGATTATTTTATACACTTATACGGCGAAAGGGGAACTTCAAAAGAAGACCAGTAACGCCTATTTTTATGATAGCCGCGGAAAACAGGTATCCTCATCTGCCAATATATATAGCTATACCTATAATGAAGACGGCACGCCGAAACAGGAAATATATACATATGAGGAAAGAGGTGCCGATAATAAGATCCGCAGCTATTCCAGGAATGTGACCGACTATTATCGTATGGATAGCGGAGATACTTACGAGGTCCGTAACTCTTACGACATCAACGGCAACCTGATCGTCAAGACGGCGCGGATAGGCATTTTCGATAACGGCCAGACCACCAATTATTATGTAGTCTATGTTATCGGCGCGGACGGCCAGGTGGCGTATACGCATGTTTATGATTCGCATAATGCCGAAGTGGGCAATCTCAGCGGTTCCGGTTTCATGGCGCCGCTCGATATAATCGGCGCAATAAGAAATCCCGCTACGCAGGATGAGATGCTGATAAAGGTGGAAGGCGATATGTATCTTAATTCTGACAGGCAATGGGATTTCAGCAAGTTCGGCATAGATGTCTCCGGGTCGTTAAACATTATGCCAAACGATGATTACGATATATATGTTGAAGGCGACATGACGATGGCCTCTGAAGGGACAATAGACCTGAGAGGTTATCGTATCTGCGTTACCGGCACACTGAACGTGAATGCCGGGACGATAAAAATGGATAGCACCACCCTGATCAATGTGGGAGACGCCCTGAATCTTAATACCACCGGAGATATTATAAATGTCGGAAGCCTCTTATCTAAAGAAGAGCCTGCGACGATCACGCCTCAGGGAGAAATAGAGCTTATCAACAAGATGGCTGTTTTAAATATCGTTCAACAGCAACAGCAGCAGATACCGCAGGGCGTCACGGTAAGCGGCTCCATAGCCATACGAAGCCAGGAAATGTTTGTTCCGCAGAAAGATTAAGGATAATTCAAGGCAAGGCTATTATTAATCGGGACGGATGGCGTAAAACCAACGTCCCGATTTTTTTATTTTCTCCGGCTAATATTATGATATAATAACTAAATTATGGCGGGGTAGCTCAGTCTGGCAGAGCAGTCGGCTCATACCCGGCGTGTCATAGGTTCAAATCCTATCCCCGCTACCACTGAACGATTTGGGCTCCGGGCCAAAAAATGTTGTATATTTTTTGCCCTCCGCCCGCCAGCTATAAAGCGACAGCGGCCTTGCGGCCAAATCGTTTTAAAGGGAAACCCAAGGTTTCCCTTTAAGGAACCCTTCCTTTGCATTGGAAGGCTTTCCTTAATATTCCCCTTTCCCTTATGAGGGAGAAGGTTTTGCTTTAATGTTTCTTTCCAAAAATAAGGAATATCAATATGGCAAAAGAAAATTTTTCATTCGACATAGTCTCCGAAGCCGATCTGCAGGAAGTGGACAACGCGATCAATCAGGCTCAGAAAGAGATGGCGCAGAGATACGATTTTAAGAACAGCAAGTCTTCGATCGCGTTCAACCGCGCCGAAAAGAAAATAACTCTGGTTGCCGACGACGATTTTAAATTACGCTCCGTGACGGATATATTGCAGGGGAGGCTCGCGAAAAGAGGGGTCTCGGTAAAATTGTTAAGTTTTAAAGAGCCGCAAAAAGTTTTTGCCGGCAACCTGCAGCAGGAAGTGGATATCGCCATGGGCATACCGAAAGAGAAAGCCAAGGACCTCGTAAAAATAATAAAGGACCTTAACCTGAAAGTCCAGCCGCAGATAGAAGGCGAAAAGGTAAGGGTCTTCTCGGCAAAGAAAGATGACTTACAAGCAGTGATCACGCATTTAAAGAAAATAGATTTTCCTCTTGCGCTTAACTTCTGCAATTACCGGTAAAGCCATCCAAAATTAAGATACAAAAAAGTTAGCACAATAGCTATTGAATTTTATTTTTTCTGTGTTAAAATAACAACAAGTTAAAAAAACAATCTATTCAATATTAACGTATACCTAATAATATTATATGCTAAAAGGCTTTATAATAAAACCTATAGCGATAGTCCTGATAGCGACTTTCGCTTACCAGGATATCGTTTGGGCGAACCCGGAGGCATTTCAGCCTGATCCTTCCGCTGCTACGCTCCAAATTCCTTCTGCATTTCAACCTCTCAGGGACGAGACTTACAGACAGATCCTTGCATCGTCCATACTGGATATTCTTTTTACCAAAAATTGGGACATGTCGAAGTTCGGATATCGGATCGTGCGGGACATACCGACTTCTGCCGGTAAAATAAAAGTTGATATAGACTTTGAGCCTCTGCGTGATCTCAAGAACGGCCCGGAGGCGAGTGTTACATGCGCGCTTACGACGGAGAATCGAAGATCGTGCAGATTGTATGAAGCGCAGATAAACCTTCAGCAGAGATCTGTGTCTGTTTCGCGGCTCTCCATGGACAAGCGCGGCAAGCCTGTCACTATGCCGCAGACGGTTAACGTGCCGGCACAAAAGCCGGAAGCGAAAGAGGCGGAACCTTCTTTTGTGGCTGTTGCAAAGGATACTGCTAAAGCTGCGCCGGGCCCTTCGAGCGCACCTTTATACGCGACTAAAGCCTTTCCTGTTTCAGGCGGAGAGAGCGATAGCGAAAAACCCCGGGATAAAGCACTGGTTGGCGCTGGAAGCATCTGGGGAAAGGCCGCTCACGCCCTCGCGTGCACCAGAGACGCGATAGTCTATCCGATCATCGATATGCCTCTCGATATCGGGGATTTCTTTCACGATCTGAAAGAAAAAATTAAACATAACGGCATACCTAAGAAGGCCATTATTGCCATTAATATTGCCCGCCTCGCGATCGTTGGCGGCCTGGCGTATCTTATATTCGGTTATATGGGTTATAGTTTACCCTGCTGGATGATCTTCGTCTCGCTTTCAGCGATAGTTTTCGGGGACATTTCCTATCTGGTACATGAAATGACCATGTATCATATAAGGAACTTCTTTGAAGACCTGGGAGAAAAAATAGAGAGGCATTTCAATGGGCCTTCGAATAAAAAAATAGCCGGATCTAAAGCATTAGAATCCGATGAGAGTGAATTTGAAACCAAATCGTATCCGGCGGGCGATGCGGGGCACGAATTTCAGCATAGGATGGAAGATGCGGAACGAAACCTCATTCAGCTTGAGGCAAGCGGGTTAGGGGATGCGAAATTAGCGATACTGATGACAGATTTTATAGTCAATTTCATTACCCCTTATGATATCGAGAATCCGGCGCGCAGGCAAGCCATCGAAAAATCGCTATTCAGATTATTTGGCGTTGAGCGCATACGTAAGCAGGCTATCAATCATCTGAAATGGATGGGGCTGGGGCTGGAACGCTTCAAAGGCTATGACGAATACAGACAGAGAGAAATTGTTGTCGTAAAGGTCCTTGCGCTATTTATAGATGATAAGGATGTTAGATCGTACTTCGAAGCGATAGCGCGATATAACCCGGGCAGGATCAATAAGATTGCAACAGATGCCCTCGCGCAACCCCAAGCCGAAGACCGCAAGGACTTTCCGGCAGGGGAAGCGAAAAATGATGTCGGTGATATAAGAGGTATTATCCAAAAAACTTCGGCAACAAAAGAACCCGGGAAGCAGACGATCTTAGTTACCGGAGGGGCCGGATACATAGGAAGCCATACCGTCAGAGCCCTTTTGAAACGAGGTTATGATGTTGTGGTGCTCGATAGCCTTGTAAAGGGGCGTAATTTTGCCGTAGAACGTAATGAGGATCTGGCTGAATCGCTTCACAGGGATTTTGCTTTCGAGAAGGGAGATCTTTCGGATCCTGAATTTATCAGAGGTGTATTTAGACGTCACAAAATAGATGCGGTCATACATTTTGCAGCATTTATCGAAGTCGGCGAGTCCGTGGACCATCCGGCATTATATTATTACAATAACGTTGTCAATACGATACACCTCCTCGAGGCAATGACAGAAGCAGAACACAGGCCAAAGCGCATAATATTTTCATCTTCAGCCGCTGTTTACGGAAACCCTCCTTCGGTCCCAATCATGGAGGAGACTCCTACGAATCCTATCAATCCATACGGATACACAAAACTCGCCATGGAAAAATTGATCCGCGATTACGAGAAAAAATTCGGCCTTGAGTGGGTGGCCCTTCGTTACTTCAATGCGTCAGGTGCCTCATCCGACGGCCTGCTCGGAGAGTCGCATTATCCGGAATCCCATCTAATACCGCTGACCATCGACAAACTTTCAAAAGGTGAGCCTATGAAGGCCTTCGGCACTAATTACAATACGCGCGATAAAACGTGCTTGCGCGATTACATAAGCGTTGAAGATCTGGCGCTTGCCCACATTGCATCACTTGAAGCGAATCGCGAATATGTCAACAGGCCTTATAATTTAGGAAGCGGAGATGGTTTTACCGTAAAAGAGATAATAGAAAGAACGGCCGAAGCGCTCGGTGTCGCCGCGAACTGGTTCGATGCCGGCAGGCGGCCGGGCGATCCGGATGCTTTAGTCGCGTCATCAGAGGCATTCATGGCTGCGATGAGATGGTCGCTTCTGTTTAGCAGTATAGAGCGTATACTGAAAAACGCGATAACCTGGTACAGGTCTAGGCCGGCAGAGGCGTTAGAGCCGAAGCCGCTGCCTGCTTATAATGAGCAAGAACTGGCCGGCAAAGTTCGTTCGGAAATAGGCGCAAATAGTGTTGTTTCGCATGCAGTAAAAGCGGATATTTTAAACCGTTTCGATGCGGACATGGCTATTGCTGTCGCCAAGAGAGCCGCAGTGGAGAAGCCTCAAGCCGAAGGCCATAAGGATTTCCCGGCAGGGGACGTGCCCGCGCGGTTTGGTAAGGTAACAGATGAAAAGCTGAGGAAAAGAGGCCTAAGGTATTTTATGCATCAGGCGGGCATGATGAAGCTTTTCCATTACAGGACCAATATATTTACCTCATTGGATGATCAGGTCACCGGAAATGTAAAAGAGAGGCAATGGAGCATTGGCACTATCTCGAAAATAAAGAAAATACAGGGAATCCTTGCCGCAGCCAGAGGCTTTAAAAATGATATACCGCAGGCGGATAACCAATATATTGTCGATAACCTTAACTCGATATTTAAAATAATAGGCGGGCCGAGGATACGCCGCGCGGACAAGAAACGCGCCGCGGGTTATGTGAAAGCCGCGATCGGAGATTACGATGCCGGCAGTCAGGACGATCTGAGGCATATGTACGCTAACCTTACGCGCGTTGTCAGATATATGGAGGCACGTAAAGAAGAACTGGAGAATATATGCGGAGGAATCATCGGAATAATTACCAGGGCGCGTACGTGGGCGGCCGCCGATAATGCCTATATCAGCCGCTTATGCGTGCCGGCGACAAGTACCAGGTTAATGAATATTGCCAACATGTATGAAGTCGCGAGGCCGGAGAATGAGCCGGAATTCGAAGGGGTTGCGCCGCTTGTATGGGAAGCCATAAGGCATACAGGATCTGACTACGCTACAATAGATGCGCCTCTTGCAGTCGCGCGATCGATCATATCCGAATCGGAAACGCTTTACAGATTCTTAACCGATTTTCAGACGGCATATTATGCGGAGCTTTTCGCGAAGACAGGTATGCCATCGGATGAGAGGATCCAGTACGGCCTAATAAAACAGGATGCCTTCAATAAGATATGGCTTAAATACGCCGCCGATAATAATTTTGTCCGCGGTGCCCCCGCCTATTGGTATGCTAAATTTTATCAGGCAGCATTTATCCATCGTACGATAGAATACCCCGAAGACCGCTCAAAAAGGACATCGAACCCTCTGTTTGACGCCGCCACCGTAATAACTCAGCTTCTCAGGATGGGTGATCTTAAAAAGATCCTTGCCGCTTATATACTGGAACCCTATGACAAATATGATAATACCAGGAAGTATGTAAAGAGCCTTGTAAATTCCGACCGCTCTCAGAGGTTATTTCGTTATGAGATATACGACCTTACGCTGAAAGAAAGACATATTTTGCTGCGTATGATAGCGAAAGATTCCGGCCTCTCCAGGCGGGATTTCGCGCGCCTGAATAAGTGCGCGGGCGCTTTTCTGGAAGGCACACGCCCTGCGCCCGAAGAAGAGCGCAAAGATTTTCCTGCGGCAAAAAAATCCGAGGAAGACGAGTTCCGCGTCTTGGTGCTTTGCGATCACAACCAGGAAAGATCGCCTTTGATAGCTGCTATGCTGGAATCCAGCCTCCCTAAAGATTTAGCCCGAAAGGTTACGATAGATTCGGCAGCGATCTATGAAACGAAGCAACCGGATGCATATCTGAGGCAATACATTATCCGTGATCCGATATTAAGAGAAAGGGGGCGTGACCCGTGCACTGCAACTCGGAATGATTTTGCGCAAGCTGATATAATTTTTGTGATGACAAAGGTTCAAAAACAAAAGATAGAAAATGAGCAGCCTGATGTTAAGGGGAAAATATTTCTTATTTTGGGCAACGAAGATCTGGAGGCAATGCCTGGCGACTATCCGTCTATAGAAAAACTTTACATGAGTTCCGCGAGGCCTTACATGGTCTTACGGGAAAGGGTCAGAGGTAAATTCAGAAATATCTTTTCTAGAATACGCCGTTCTATCAAGGCCAAAGAGGCAAGGTTGTTGCCTCCACCCGGCGACAAAAGGCAGGATGGTGAAGTGCTCAAAAGTTTCCCGGCTGATATCGGATCTGGAAGTGAAGAAAAATTCCGGGCTACTTTTGTCATGCCTATGTACAAGGAAACGGGGAGGCTCCTCCCGAAGAGTGCCGACAACCCGGTCGGCGAGGATGCGCTGCGGAAGAAAGTCGCACAGCTGCAGGCTGTTTGCGCCGCTGATAAGAATTTCGAATGGAGGATCATTGCCGTTGATGATGGTAGTCCGGACGCTTCTTCTGCCAAATGTGTTGAGACGCTGAAGAGAGATATTGCAAGAGAATACGGCGATGATGTCGCCTCCAGAATAAGGACTTCGGTGATTACGCCCGAAGAAAAGGAGGGCCTCGGCAGCATAAAGGGCGGCGCTGTCCTCAAAGGTTTTGCCATTGCCCTGGAGGACAACTGGGCGAACTATATAGGCTATACCGATACCGATTGTTCTGTTGATCTTACAGAAACTAAAAAATCCAAGATATCCTTGACTGAACACAATGCCGATGTAGCTATAGGCTCGCGGTGGTGCAAAGGCGCGGAGAGCCGGAACGTGCCGTTTTTGGGGATCGTGTCGAGCAAGATTTACAACTGGTGCGTTCATCTAATACTTTACCCGTTATCTCATATCAAGGATACGCAAAGAGGATTTAAGATTTTCAAAAGGCATGTTGTAGAAAAGATCCTGCCGCATGCCCAGGAAAGGTCATTTGCCTTCGATACAGAACTTCTGCTTCTATCGAAGCTTGCGGGTTGTCGAATCGAAGAAGTGCCCATAACGTGGGTCGATTCGCCGGAAGCGACGAAAATAAACCTTTTAGTCGACGGGCCTAAGATGCTTTGGGCGCTAAGTAAACAAAGGCGGCGGATGGAAGACTATCGCAAGGCATTGTCCCGTAGCCCGCCGGAGCCCGGGCCTGTTTCCCGCGTAGCCGGATACCAGGGCGAAGAGCTGAAAGATTTTCCCTCCGGCAGGGAAGAACGGCAGGGTACGTTTTTTGCCAGATTAACAAGGATCCTCGTCTTTACAATCCTCGGCGCAGCGGTGATATCTATACTCTATGCGTCGGGATGCTTATCCTGGTATATTGAGATAAAGAATAATGTTCCTCCCGGAGCGATCGTCTACTGGCCGGCAGCCATACTGGATATATTCACCGGAATATTGACATGGGGGACCTGCGATATAATAGGCCAATATCTGAATCAGGGCAGGGATATCCGTTTCAAGCAGAGCTTCATTATCGGCATAGGCGGCGGTATCTTTCAGGGTTTTGCCACACACCTTTTGTATAACGGCGTCGAATTCCTGCCAGTTTTATCACAAGGCCTCGGCCAGAAATTATTCCGGGCGTTCGCGAGGCTGAGCGGCGGATTGGCGATCAATATAGTGTATGCAGTGCTTACATCATTTGCCCGTAAGGTTTCCGGTGTTTCAGGTTTTTCTAAAGCCAAGGAACAGAAGAAGACTGCCGATGTAATTATTTTTAAATTTATTTTAGCTCCTCTTAAGACATATATCATCGTCAATGTCTTTCCGTATTCTGTCAGAGTCATAAGCGAAAATGCGTGGGAGTATCTGCTGAAGATATTCGACGCTTATCTGATGAACCGCAAAGAGTCGCTCTTTGCGCAGCACGTTCTGAAGCTATTCAGGAAAGAGACGGCAGCAGGCGGCGCGGCAAGTACCACCGAACATAGAGACGAAGACCTCAAGAGCTTTCCGGCCGGCGATAGTGACGATACTAATACGCGCATGGTCAGATCGGTCAGGGATTGGCTAAGGCAGAATGTCAGGAATTTTGATAAACTCGCATTACGCCTGCGTATCACCGATGCCTATCTTGGCAAGTTAATAGATGGAATCGATCCGGCAATGGGGCGCGACAGGGCCGTTGAAGCTGTTTTACGCAGTCTGAATAGACTGAATCTTGACAGGGGAAGGGCGCTTGCTCTGGCCAACTTAATATTAAGTCTAAAAAACGAAACGACGAGGACAGGCATCGCTGCTCCTGAGTGGTTTGATCAACTGACACAGCAATGCCGTGATGCTTATGACCAGGAAGTCAGGCCATCATATAAAACTAAGTCACGAGGAAGGGACTTAAAGTGGTTTGAATGGCGAGAACCGATCCGCCAGTTACAGATATGGATGCTTGGAGAATTCCATTATGCTCCAGATCTCTTGCCGAAGGCTGAACAATTTTTCCGCGGCGAGGCTATTTTTAATCAGGACCCTGCTCCCTGGGTATTCTTTGTGGAGAGTACCGATATACGCCAGGAAACAAAATATGACGTGGGTTTTTATGTTATGCAAGTCGCCAGCCGCCTTGGGATAGATGTGGCCGATGTAACCGCGACTTTTTATGAAAGAGGGGTGTACGAGGAAGCTTTTCGCCTGTCCGCGGGATCTGGCCTGACGCGCGATGATTTTGCGGGATTTTTGATCCGGGGTTTGATAGATACTTATTATTATAAGACGAAGCATCCGAATTGCATCCGTGATCTATACCGTAAAAATAAAGGTAAGGGAGGGTGGCTGACCGAAGATTTTACCGAAGCGCAGGCAATAGAGTGCGGAATGGCACCTGAGGCGCGGGATGAACAAGTCATGGGTTTCTTTGCGGAGGCGGTAAAGAAAATCGGGGCTGAGAAAATTGCACGATATCTGGCAGATCATCCCGGCAAACATAAAGTCTTCGTAGTTGCCGGATCAAAACATGCTGCAGAGATAGAGCAATTCCTTGGCAGTTTACATGATGAGAATGGAACCGGCGGTTATGATACGAAGTCATATCCTGCGGGCGAAGACACCGCAGCATTGCCCGAATTCGTGAAGGTAGCCGCATATCACAGAAAAGAGGCGCAAGGGCTGAAAGTAGTGATGACATTCAAAAATCAGGATAACACCACTTTTAAAGTCGAGTTTGAAGCGGAAGGAGCGGCTGATTTCTCGGAAAAACTGAAGGAGAAATTCGCGTCTTTAGGCCTCGATATCGAAGTTAGGCCGTCAGGAGAATACGGTTGCTGGCTAAGGCGTGTATATTACGATACAGCCGGCGAAAAAGCCGGTACCGTTATAGTTGTTTTCCCGATCGTCAGCACGCATGAGGTCAGAAAAGCGATTACTCAGATATTCTCGCGCAAGGGCATGCCTTTAGAGTCCGTTTCCAAGGCAGCCGGACCCCAAGCCGAAGACCATGAAGATTTCCCGGCGAAACCGAACATACCCTCAAGGGCTGTATTAAGCAACCTGCCCACATTGATTTTGACCCATCCTCATAGCTCACAGACACAAAAGTATATCGGCTTGTT
>JAKLDX010000001.1 GCA_022703295.1 Candidatus Omnitrophota bacterium | reverse complement strand
CCAGGTGGCTCTCGGTCAGCGCCGCCGTCCCCATCCACGTCCCCAAGCTGCCCATGGCCGACGCCATCGCCATGATCGTCCGCGCCGGCGGCGAGGCGGTGCTGGCCCATCCCGGCTACATCGTCGCCTCTTAACTCGGAACCGATCCCGAGGATCGCGATCCTATTCTGCGGCCCCCTGAGACGGCTTTTCAGGGCTTTCTCCAGCTTGCTCGTGTCCAAATACCACCTTCAACTTTTTAGGGTCCAGCTGTGCCAGCTCGATATGCTTCGTAATTTCGAGGGCTTTCTTCAGACAGGAGTCTACGCATTGGCCGCAATATATGCACTTTCCGAGGTCGATCTCCGCCTCGAATTTCTTTTCGCCAACCTTACGGATGGTTATCGCTCCCGTCGGGCAATCTCTCATGCATAGCTTGCAGCCTATGCAGCGCTCAGGATAGAATTTCAGCTCCCCCCTGTATTTTTCCGCCATTTCTAGTTTCTCGGCAGGATAAAGATTGGTCGCCGGTTTTTTCAGGATAGACCTCAGAACCTCCATTATCATTTTTCCCGGCCTCATCGCTGGATCACCCCTTTTAGTATAAGGCATATCAACAATTGCAAAATAGCTACGGGAACCATACGCTTCCAGCAGAAGCTTATCATCTGATCTATGCGCAATCTCGCAAAAACCGTACGCAGCAGAGTGATCAGCGCTATTACAAATAGGACTTTCGCTATGAAGAAAATAAAACCTATTACCGGGTTTGCCCCCAGGCCGAACGGCAGAAATACCGCGGCCAATAGCGCCGCGCCCGCGACCATTTCTACGTCAAGGGTCAGCCTCAGCAGGGCAAGGAATTTTCCGCTGTATTCGGTAAAGGCTCCGGCGACGATCTCTGTTTCGGCCTCTGGTATATCAAACGGGACTTTTTCGAGTTTCCCTAAAAGCGCTATAAGAGAAACTCCGAAACCGAGGATATTGAATAGGGCAAGCACCGGTGACTTATTATAAAACGTCATTATTTCGGATAAGGACCATGTATTTGCAAGCAGCGCTGCCGACAGTATGCCTATGAAGAGCGGAACCTCATAGGCAAAAAGCTGGGTCACGGCGCGCACAGAGCCTATCCGCGCGAACAGCGAACTCGAGTACCATCCTCCGATAAAAAACGCAAGGGTGGGAATGGTTAAGAGATACAGGATAACTATTATGTCACCGTTGAACGATAAGAGAGACGTCGTATTCCATAAGGGTATGTAAAGAAAGGCTGCGACAACCGTCGAAAGCGCAATGACCGGCACCAGCGTAAACATCGCCGGATTCGCGTCGCAAGGAACGATCTCTTCTTTTCCAAGAAGTTTTATGAAGTCGGCAAACGGCTGGAACCACGGAGGACCTACCCTGTTCTGAAGTCTTGCGTAAAGTTTCCGGTCAAAGAATTCGGCGAACAGGCCGAAAACGCCCAAGAAGGCAAACCCGGGAAATATTAAAATATAAATTAACGACGCTAACATTATTTATTTGCCTTCCATTGTCTTGTGAAATTTTCTGTTTATCTCCGCGGGATCAAACCCTCTCTCGCGATGCCACTTAATGCTGTAGTCGTGCAGCTCCTGCCAGGTCATAACATTTTTCTTTCTGCTTTTGCCGTCCTCGATCGCTATCGACCTGTCTGTGCAGGAAAAACAAGGGTCTATCGCCGCTATAACTATAGGCATATCTGCCAGGAACCTGTCCTTAAGCATATGCTTTACGGCCTGGACGTTCGCCAGCGTCGGTGCGCGCACCTTCACCCTCTCCGGTTTTTCCGTGCCGTTGGATTTTACGTAATGGACATCCTCCCCGCGCGGCGCCTCATACCGGCTTATTGCCTCTCCCGCAGGTATCCTTCGCGGCGGGGCTTTTATGGCTATGGGCCCTTCGGGCATCTTCTTAAGGATCTCGCGGATCATGCCGTAAGACTCCATAAGCTCCTTCACCCTTACAACGGTCCGCCCGTAAACATCGCTGTGAGTGTCCGTTATCACATTAAATTGTATCTTGTCATATGCAGCATACGGGTCATCGCGCCTCACGTCGCGTGCGACACCTGAAGCGCGGGCTGTCGGCCCGACGGCATCCAGCTTTATCGCGTCATCGTAAGCCAGCACGCCGACTCCCGACAACCTTTTGATAATGGTCGTCTCTTCGGTGGCCACTTCTATATAATATTTGGTCCTCTCTTCGAGCTTATCTACGGCCTTTAACACATCTTTGACCTGGGCAGGGCTGATATCGCGCCTTACGCCGCCGATGGAATTTATCCCGTAATTGACGCGGTTGCCGGTCAGGTCCGCCAGTATATCCATCACTATCTCCCTGTCGCGCCATGTATACATTAAGAGCGTGTCAAAGCCTATTTCGTGCCCCGCAACGCCAAGCCAGAGAAGATGGCTGTGCACGCGCTCAAGCTCACCGACCAAAGTGCGGATGTACAGAGCCCTCTCGGGCACTGCCAGGTGCGCGATCTCTTCGACCGCCTGGATAAAGGCAGTCGCGTGGGCATGCGAACATATTCCGCATATTCTCTCTATGAGATATATGTCCTGCACATAGCTTCTTTCCTCGCAGGCCTTTTCTATGCCGCGGTGGTTGTACCCCAGCCTTATGTCAACGCCGAGTATCTTTTCGCCTCTCAGCGCAACACTGAAACTCTCCGGTTCTTTGAGCGCCGGATGCTGCGGACCTATAGGTATTTTAAATTCTTTTGAATTGTGCATGGCAAGCTACCCTTTCTTTTGCTCGGATGTGTCCTGCTTCCAGTCTTTTAATAACGGATGCTGTCCTTTCGGCCAATTATCGGGGAGCGGGTACCTGAATCCGGGCATCAGGCCCTCGACGGTGGCTCCGAACAAGTCCTCGAGCTCTCTTTCGTAACAATCCGCGCCCGGAAAATACGGTGTAACGCTTTTTATAACCGGCTTTTCCTTCGGAACGCTCGTTTTTATATTTAACATCGGGCCTGGGCCTTGCGTGAGATGGTACATGAAGGCCAGCCTTTCTTTTTCGTCAAATCCCGTTATCGTGCAAAGATGCGAAAATTTCAACTGCCTTACCGCATAATCGAAGACTTTCGCGAAATTCTCCTGGCCTACTTCAATAAATATCCGTCCGGGCCTCTGTATATTTATTTTATCCTCTCCTATAAAATCGAACGCCTCTGTGAGTTCTTTTTTTATGCTCTCTTCTGCTGACATTGTCTCTCCTGAAAAAATTATTTGGCTGGAGCCGCTTTCGTTTCACTCTCTTCAAGGCTCTTCAGTAATTTCACGACGCCGTCTATTATTGCCTTCGGGCTTGCCGGACAACCCGGAATATAAGCGGATACCGGTATGGCCGAATTTATCCCGCCCTTTACATTGTAGCATCCTCCGAAAACCCCTCCCGTGCAGGCGCAGGTGCCGACGGCCACGACGAATTTAGGCTCTGCCATCTGCTCGTATATCCTGATAAGCCTGTCCTCTATCTGGCGCGTCACGGGGCCTGAGCAAACAAGGACATCGGCATGCCGGGGAGTGCCTTTTAAGATCACGCCGAACCTTTCCAGGTCGTAACGAGGCGTCAGCGCGGCTATTATTTCGATGTCGCAGGCGTTGCACGCTCCGGTGTTAAAATGCAGGATCCACGGCGATTTCAACCTTGACCAGTTTATTATCTTTTTTATCATCCCCATAAATTTAGTCTCTCATCAATATGAAAAGCGCGATGACGGCGCCCAATATGTAAAAGGCGGCGACGGCAAAAACGCTCAGGCTTTCCCGCGGAACGGTAGTCATGATAAGGGCCGCGACATGCGCGATGGTGAAAAAAAACGCAAAAGGAAAAAAGTTCGTATAGTCGGGCTGGGCCATATTGTTATATGTATCTTCGCCGCATGCGTAGGATTTCCGCGACCCGTCGGAGGGTTTCTTTGCTCTGAACGCAAGCCGGGAAAAAAGCCGGTAGATCATCAGAGTGACGGCCAGGATTATGATCAATGTAACCGGCGGCGTAATTAGTATAGCGTTCATATATTTTTATCCTTTAAGCTTTCTCAGGTTCCCGGCATCGAGCGAATTGTAATGCTGGTAGGCGCCGAGCACCACGCCTACGGCAACGACCATGAACACGACTTCGATGACTACAAGCGTGATGACCAGGCTCTGGGCCAGGGCGACATGGCCCGTTATGTACCCTGCGACGATAAGTAAAAGCGTCACAGCCTTTATCAGGATCTCTATCCCTATAAGCGCCCTTATCAGATTAGTGGTCACTATAACACAATAAAGGCCTATTATAAAAAGCACCAATACAAAGGGGCAGAAGAAGCAGAATACATCAAGACTTTGTGGTGTCATTTCTTTTTAGCCTCCTTGAGCAGTATAACAACGCCAAAAACTCCGGTAAGCAATACTATTATCTGTCCGAAGAGATCAAGCTGCCGCAGGTTCCACATTACGGATTGCACATCCTTCTCGGCGTCCGGCGTCGGCAGGTTGAAATGCAGGTTCATACGCATAGCGCTTAATATTACGACTGCGACAATCACGATGACCGGAAGATACCAGAACCTTGTCAGGCGGTCCTTCATGTGCTGCATCGCCTCCTCGCGGGTCTCGGGATGCGTAAGGCTTATGGTGCTCACAAACAGCACGGAGATGAGCCCCGCGCATACCGAAAGCTCAAAAACAGCCGCTATGGGTGAATTCAGCCTGAACATGGCAATTGTCAGAATGGCGCTTGTAAGGGCAAGCCCTATGGCCGACCTTATGAGGCTTCTGGTCATGACAGTCCACAGCGAAAACAGCACCAACGCGATTAGTATTACAAAATTTAATTTCATTTTAGCGACCTATCATATTAGCTATGGGCAGTATAAAAACGTTCAGCATGAACGGAAAAAATACGCCTGCCCCTATAGTTATTGCGGCAAGGATCGATGCCGATAATACAAGCCCGCCGGCGGTTTCTCTTATATCTTTAAGCTCCCCGGACAGCTTGCCGAAGAACACCCTTCTCTGCATGGAAAGAAAATACGCAAGTGTTATGACGCTCGCAAGGACCGCTATCGCCGCGTAAGCGTAGTGCCCGGCCGCCCATAGCGCCATGACTATAATGAGCTTGCTCCAAAAACCGGCAAGAGGCGGTATCCCCGAGGCGGATAAAGTAGCTACGGCCGACGTAAAGGCGGCCACCGGCATCTTCTGTCCGAATCCGGTCATCTTGTTCATGTCCCTTGTCTTGGTCTCGAGCTCCACCGACGCCGAGTTGACGAAGAGCAGAGATTTGAACATGGCGTGATTGAAAAGATGGAATGCGGCGCCGGCTATAGCAAGGCCTGTCCCGCATCCCAGTCCCAAAACTATATACCCGACCTGGCTTATACTTGAATATGCGAGCATTCTTTTAAAATCGGCCTGTCCTATTGCCGCAAGAGCGCCGAATACTATAGAAACTGTCCCTACAAGCATAAGTATAGTCTTGACGGTGTTATCAAAACCGAATGCCGAAATCATAATCCTCATGAGCGTATATATTCCGACCGTCTTGGTCACGATCCCTGCCAGAAGCACCGATGCCGGGGCACTGGCCGAAGAATACGCGTCCGGCAGCCACCCGTGAAAAGGCACGAGCCCTCCTTTTATAAATAAGCCGCATATAAATAAACCGATCGCCGCCATGATTATCGGAGCGCGCTCGGACGTCTTCATAGCATAGCTTATTACCGACAGGTCAGTATCGCCGACCATCAATAGTATAAGGGCTATGGAAGAGAGCATCATGGTCGTGGCTATGGCCGAAAGGATAAGATATTTGAACGCGCCTTCGATGGCGTCGATATCTTTGTTCATCGCTATTAATATAAAAGACGCTATCGCGGCTATCTCTATAAATACGTATAACGAAAATATGTCCCTTGTCATGACGATGCCGTTCATCCCCGCAAGGATTACGAGTAAAAGGCTTGTGAAATTAAAAAGCCGTTTCTGGTCTGTAATAAAATGTTTTGCAACAAGCGCCGTAATGAAAGTCACCGTTCCTATGCAGAATAATAACACTATGCTCAGGCTGTCTATAGCCAGATTCAGTTTGAAGAAATTACCGATAACATCCGAGGCGCTGTCCCAGAATGATGCGTTCGGGAACAGGCTGATACCGGCCTGAAGGGCGGAGAGTGCCAACACAGCCCAGAAAGCGTCTTTTTTTGTTATATCCTTAAATGGTATATTCAGGATCAACAAGGCTAAGAACGGCATGAATATCAGCAAAGAAATCACTTAAAAATACCTCCCGGATACCTGCTTTGTTTAGCGGATCAAAAATACCAGGACCGCTATCATTCCTACCATGGACCACACAATATAAAAAGAATAATTGCCGGTATGCGCAAACCTTATACCGTCGGAAAAAATGTACGTTACCCTGACAACGAGATTATCGTATATCCAATCTATAAATTTATCACACCACCAGCCTATGCGCGCTATGGCCCCTACTATCTTAAGGCCTATATCATACGGGTCAAAGAATCTCTTTTCGGCCTTTGCGTATATTTGCGACAATCCCGGGGCGTAATGGATATGGTCGACCGCTTTAAGGCCGCTGCCGAATTTCTTTACGCCGAACAGATGATTTAAAAGTGCCCCTATTAAAACTATAACGCTTAAGGCCACTAGCGTCATGTTCGCGGGGAAGCCCCAGAAATTATGCCCCTCCAGCCTTGCCTCGCCCAGCACGCTCTGAATCACGCTTATCGGAAGATAATTGTAAACTCCGAAGACTATGCAGGCTACGGCTATGATTATCATCGGGACAAGCATCGCCGCATGGACCTCTTTCACGTTCTCATTCTCTTTACTTATCTTGCCCAGGAACGCCGCATGCCCAAGTTTCAGGAATGACGCGGCAGTGAAAAAAGATCCGACGAGCGCGGCAAGGTAAAATACGACCCCGCGCTCCAGCGCCCCGTCGTATACGAGCTCCTTGGAAAAGAATCCGTTGAACGGCGGTACTCCGGATATGGCCGCTGCCGTTATTATGAAACACGCGAACGTGACCGGCATCTTCCGGCCTATGCCGCCTAATTTTCCCAGGTCTGTCGTGCCCGCGCTTTTTTCGACCGAGCCGCCGGTAAGGAAGAGGCAGCTTTTATACATGGCATTGTTTATCATGTGAAAAAGCCCGCCGATGATACCTGCGGGCATCGCAGTGCCTACGCCGAGGATCATGTACCCCACCTGGCTTATGGCATGATACGACAAAAGCCTTTTATATTCTTTCTGTATAAGCGCCATCATTACGGCGAGTATTATCGTTATCGAGCCTATTATCATAAGAAGCGGGCTGGCCCAGCTTTTCGGGTCCAGGATGAATATGTCAAGGCAGATCCTTGTAAGGAAATATATGCCGACCAGCTTCTCAAACGCCGCCGGAACGAGCGCCATGAAAGGCAGCGGCGCGTCGGTTGCCGCGTCAGGTATCCAGCTATGGAAAGGCATGGCCCCCGATTTCGATATTGCCCCGATTATTAACAGGATAAAGGCTACTCCGCCCAGAGAATGTATCGGCAGGTTTATTTTTGAGATCGTAAGGGTGCCTGCCAGGTGGGCCGTCAACGCTATGCCCACCATCATGCAGAGGTCCGCTATGCCCAGAATGATAAATGCTTTTATGGCTGTCCTGAAGGCTTCCTTAGTGCCGGTAGATATCATACCGAACATGGTAAGGAGCAGGCCTTCCCAGAAAAATAGCATCACTATAAAATTATCGGCAAGTATAGCGCCGGTGGCAAAAGCTATATTGATCAGAAAGTATGAGAAAAACTGGTTTGATTTATGACGGCCGCTCATGAACACAACCGAATACAGGGAAATCAGGAAGGAAAATGCCGATATCGACAGTATTATAAACGCGCTGAAGTTATAAAGCCTGAGCGACAGATCTATGCCGAAGCCGAGCCAGGGCACGGAGTAGCTCAGGCCCTGTTTGAATACCATGATTGAGATCAAAAGGTTCAAAGTTGTGGCCAATAATGATACCAGAGACGCCCTTTTCGGCATGAATATAGAAGCTATCCCGGAAATCAAAGGTATCAGTACCAGCAGCAATAATATCGAAGGCGTCATTTAATCATCCCCAGCATTTGTTGAACGCTAACTCCCGCTACTTTAGCCGGATACGAAATGAATATCCCGCTTAAAACCGACAGAACCGCAAGGGCCGCCACGCAAGATACCATGCCGAGGCTGCCTTCCCTGGCCTGGGGAAAAGCACTTTTTCCCAGGAAAACCAGGTTAAATAACCTGAAGAGATATATTATCGTAAGAAAAGCTCCTAAAAGAAAAACCCCCGCTATCCACAGGTCGCCCCTGTTCACGGCTCCGGAAAATACGAGATATTTACTGAAAAATCCCCCGAGAGGCGGAACGCCCATTACGGAGAAAGCGCAGAAGAGGAACGATATCGCGGTAACGGGCATAGTGCCCATCAGGCCGCCGAGTTTCGTTATATCCTTGGTCTTGGTATTCTGTTCTATTATGCCCGCGGACAAGAACAGGCCTGCCTTGGCAAGCCCGTGAGTGAGTATATACAGCATCGCTCCTATTACGCCTATTTCATTACCGACGGCAAGTCCGAAAAATATAAAGCCTATCTGGCTTACGGTCGAATAGGCTATGATCCTCTTAATATCCGTTTCTATAAGCGCGGCGGCCGCGGAAACCAGGGCACTCGCGCCGGCTATTACAGGAATGACCGTATGCCACAGCTCCGGCAATGCGAATGTGGCAACAAAGAGCCGCGCAAAAACATACACCCCTATTTTGACAAGCACCGCGGCATGAAGCAGTGCCGTCACGGGCGATGGCGCCACACCGGCGTCCGGCAGCCATGTGTGAAACGGCAGCGTCGCTGATTTTGATAGTATACCTATTAATATAAGTAGCACGACCATGCCAGGCAGAGGATTCGTCCTGAAGGCCTCTTTTATCACCGATAATTCAAAAGAGCCCGCCTGCTGATATATGCTGATGAAGCCTATTAGCATAGCAAGCGCTCCGAACACCGTCACTAAGAATGCCTTGTCGGCTCGGAATACATGCGTCTTTTCCCTGAAGAAACCTATAAGGCGCCAGCTCGTGATAGCCGTTATCTCCCAGAATATGTACAGGGGTATGAGATTAGACGAGAATACCAGGCCCATCATCGCACCCAGGAACAGTACGACCATGAAATAATATTCGTTCTGATTTTCGTAATGACTTATATACCCGAAAGAATAAAGGATTATTATGGCGCTTATGGAAGATGATACGCATGCCATAAAAACAGCCAGGCCGTCCGCCGTGAAGGAAAGATTAAAGCCAAGCGGCAACTGCCGTGAGAATACTACCGCCTTGCCCGCCATGGCTGACGAAACAAGCGCAAGGGAGCACAGGAAGGAGGTCAGCACGAAAAGAAAGCTGGCAACATTCCTTATCCTTGTCGAAAACCGCCCTATTAAAGGAAGCAGGAACGATCCTAAAACAGGGACAAAAACAGCCGCTAGTATTATATATGTCTCTTTCATAGCCTATTCTTTGGGATTATTATAAAAGGCTGGACTATCGTTGTTCAGCAAGACCAAAAACAAAAAAATATCACTCCCCATTGAGTGAATTTTGATACTACTATACCAAAAATAAATGCTTTGTCAACCTTTTTATCTTGCGGGGTATTGATTTGCAGAACACCGCGAATATCCTAAAAGGCGCTAATTTGAACATTTCCCATATTACTATAAGTTCGGCTGACGCAGATATCTTGCTGGCATATATACGCATCATATACATCTTGGAAAGGACATCTTGCAATACCTCTTTTTTCTCATCCCGCCCTACCCGGTTTTTTCTGACATAAGATAAATACATTTGCCGCATGGTAGCAGCTGTCACTATAATATCCTCCGGGGAATTATTGGGAATGCCGCCTGCCGCGATCCCGTTAATATTTTCCGCGGTTCTTGAGGCAATATCCCTATCCAGCAGCCTTCCTATCGAACGCTGAATTATCCTGACGGTATTTTCAGACTGTGTCTCTGTATGTACAAACGAAATGTTGTCGCCGTGAATACGGTACTTCAATAACACGACGGGGATATTGGCAAGTTTTACCATAAAGTTTGCCCTGGCCCATAAATCAAAATCTTCGGCATGAGACATGGCCAGATCATACCCCTTAGCCATTTCGATCAGTTCGCGCCTTATCATAACCGCCGGATTGGCAAGGCAATTATAAAAAAACATGTTCCAGCCTACCATGCCGGGACTTGAGGGATACTTTATTTCTACGATCCTCTTGCCTGATTCATCAATTTTCTCTATGTATACGCCGGCAACAAAAACATCCCGGTTGGCCTCTAAATACTTGAATTGTTCCCGGAGCCTGCCTGGCAAGCTTATATCATCAGCATCCATGTTAGCTATGTATGCCCCTTTTGACAGGTTATAACCTAAGCTCCTCGCTCTGATCAGCCCCTGGTTTTCCTGTGTATGGACATGCACACGATTATCCGTCTTTTCGTAATCAGCAAGTATATCCGCGGTTTTATCGGTAGACCCGTCATTGATTATTATGAATTCGAAACCGCGGAAAGTCTGGCCAAGTATGCTGTCAACGGCTTCTTTAAGATATTTTTCGCCGTTATGTACGCACATGACCACTGAGACAGGAATAGTTGTTTTCATATTATTTTTAAGACGCGCCGGTCCATACATCATGGTACCGTATAAATTTCGCAACATACGGATCGTCGACTTTTTTATAAGTATTCATGTAGTCGGCGAACTCTTTTTCAAGGGCCGGCAGATCCTTATTCAGGCATTTCAATAATATTTTAAGCTCTTCCCTTTTTTCGCCGCTATCCGTACCCGGTTTTACAGCGGCGATCTCCTGCTGGTACGTTAAAAACTGGTCCGGATACCTGGCCATGAGAAATGTGGTGAACGCCCAGCTTTGCGCGTATGAAACAAGCGCCGCCTTATGGCAAAGGCCTGGAAAGCTGCCCATCTTGAAAGACGTGAAGAACTCTATGGGATTGAGCTCTTTATTTCTCGCGGCATCCTGATAAATAAAAAGCCAGGAGTCGTCCTTTGAGCCGATAGGGTCGGTGCCGCAATAAGTGGCCAGGCCTTCGGAAAGCCAGGATTCGCTTGCCTCCATCTCAATGCCTTCAACCTCTTCTCTCCTCAACTTCATGAGGCCCTCCAGGAGCTCTTCTTTCTTTTTGTAGTCTTTAGTTTCCAGGAACTCCTTCTTCTTTCTGGCTATTTTTTCCTTGTCTATTTTAGGCCTTGAAAGCATTATATCCTGCACCCCCCAATTACTGAAAAGCTCATGCGCAAACTCATGGCGCAGCGTAGACAGCGTTTCCTCGGTCAATTCGCCTTTATACAGGCTATAGATGGCCCAGTACCTGTCTGTATATTCTTTCACCTGGCCGTCAATAAATATGTGGTATCTTTCGTCCACGCGTTTTTTAATGGCTTCGACTATCTTGTCTACGGATTTTCCCGTTCTTCCGACTATGATATCGAACACCATCTTTTCGACTCTATCGCCGAAGGCGTTGAACAGATACAGCACTTTGTCCGTAGGATTAAAATATCCGAGCACCGCCCAGAACGGCACTCCGTCAGTCATGGATGATTCCGCAAAATCCGCAAAGTCATCAAAGACGACGACAAAATTTTGCGTTTTGGCACGCCGGCCTTTTAGCAGCCTGAAGAATTTGAAATATATCTCGGTATATTCATTCCTAAGTGTTTTTTTATATAAATTCACCCACGTTATATAGGAATCCGTAACAAGCGTTATATTGCCTTCTCGATAAAATTTCATTTTCGGGAATTGCGCCTTTATCCGCTTTTCTATGCCTTCGCTTTCCTTATTATATACCGGCGCGAAAAGGAGGTACTCTATTTCGGACTTTTTTACGTCCATGTCGGCGCTGCCGCCGCCCTCTTTGAAGGAAACAGTGACTCTGTCGGCAGCTACATCCGTAATCTCTCCGTCCAGCATTACACCATTTGTCTTTCTTATGACGACATCATTTTTATAAGGCCATTCCGTTTCCTTCTGGGTCTTATATTCGACATATTTTATCTGGCTTGAATTTATGAAAAATTTATCGCCCTTCCATTCAACTTCATACCCGCCTGATGTCTTTTTTATCAATTTCGCGCTCATAACGCTGCCGCGTATCAGGTGCAGTTCCACCGACTGAACCGGGGCATCTTCCGAGAAACCGGCAATGTTCTTTTTGTCACGGAAGGCTTTACAGTAATTTCTCTTTAAGTTTATAAAGATACCCTTGGCGCCGGCGCGTATTTTTTCAAGCTCATCCGTAACGGCGGCCACTTTGGCGTTCAGGCCAAGGTTTGCTTTTATTTCTTTTTGCAGGAATTTGTATCCGAAAAAAACCAGTGAGAGCGAAATGATTACGAGCAGCAATTTTTTCATCTACTGCGCCTTTTTGCGGTGTCTCCAAACTTCTATTATGGGAGGCATTATCGAAAGCACTACTATGATAAATATGACAAGGGTGAAATTTTTCTTCACTATGGGGATGTTCCCGAAATAGAAACCTCCGAAAACAAATATAGCGACCCACAGCAGGCCGCCTATCACATTATAGGAGAAAAAATACAGGTATCTCATCTTGCCTATGCCCGCTACGAACGGCGCGAATGTCCGGACTATCGGGACAAACCTCGCTATCACTATCGTCTTGCCGCCGTATTTTTCATAAAATTTATGCGTCTTCTCGATGTATTCTTTCTTTATCAGGCGGCCGTTCGCTATTTGCATCAACCTTTCACCCAGGACTTTGCCTATAGCGTAATTCACGCTGTCGCCTATGATGGCCGCGGCGGCCAAAATAACAAATACCCAGACGATATCAAAGGACCCCACAGCGGCAAAAGCGCCGACCGCAAAAAGCAGCGAGTCGCCCGGCAGGAACGGCGTGATCACTAATCCCGTCTCGGCAAATATGATGCCAAACAGCAAAAGATACGTCCATGCGCCGAAATTCTGTATAATTACACTGAGGTGTTTGTCAATATGCAGCACAAAGTCGATTATGTTCTTTATTATTTCCATTCCGCCTCTCTTTTCAGGATAATTAGATTATAGATGATGTCTATATGGTTGTCAATTAACTAAACCGGAAACTATTTGACAAATCCGTGACGGTGCAATACACTTTATCACATGCACGCGCTTACCTTAATAATAACAAGCTTGCTGGTATTCGCTCTCGCTTACCGTTTTTACGCGAAATTCATCATAGCTAAGGTCCTCGTCGCCGATGATCGGATGAAGACGCCGGCGCATAAATTCAAGGACGGCAGGGACTACCACCCCACAAATAGATACGTCCTGTTCGGGCACCACTTCGCGGCCATTTCAGGGGCAGGCCCGCTCGTCGGCCCGGTCCTGGCAGCGCAGTTCGGGTATCTGCCCGGGTTCCTCTGGATACTGATAGGCGCCGTCCTTGGCGGGGCCGTCCACGATATCGTCATACTATTCGCCTCGGTAAGGACAAAGGGGCTTTCGCTCACAAGGCTCGCCAGAAAGAACATAAGCCCGGTAGCCGGGCTCATCACGGGATTTGCCGTAATCTTCATAATAGTAACGGCGCTGGCAGGCCTGGCACTCGTCGTGGTGAATGCCTTAAATGAAAGTTCCTGGGCAACTTTTACGATCGTCATAACCATTCCGGCCGCGCTGATAGTGGCCCTTTATATGTATAAATTAAGGCCGGGCAAGATCGTAGAGGCGTCTTTGATAGGCGTCGTCATAGTGATTGCCGGAGTAGTCTTGGGCGAACCTATTTCCAAAACAGCCTTCGGAAATTTTTTCCTGCTATCGAAACCGGCCCTTTCGATCATATTGCCGGTATACGGTTTCATCGCATCAACTCTGCCTGTGTGGCTACTCCTATGCCCCCGCGATTACTTAAGCTCATACATGAAGCTCGGCACCATAGCCCTTTTGGCCATCGGCATATTCATTGTGAACCCGCACATCCAGATGCCGGCAGTAACCGAGTACGTTAAAGGCGGCGGCCCTATAATACCCGGCAAGGTCTGGCCGTTCGTATGCATAACTATCGCCTGCGGCGCTATAAGCGGATTCCATTCGCTTGTCGCTTCGGGGACCACTCCGAAGATGATAAATAAAGAGTCGGACATAAGGATGATAGGCTTCGGCGCCATGTTGACAGAAGCTGTCGTTTCGATTATGGCACTTATAGCCGCTACGGTACTTCTGCCCGGAGATTATTTCGCTATCAATGTCCCGGTTGACATATTCAGCAAGCTCGGCCTGAGCACAACGCACCTGGCAGAGATCGAAAGGATGACCGGCGAGACTTTATCAGGCAGGGCCGGAGGCGCCGTATCGCTTGCCGCCGGCATGTCGGTAATACTATCAGCGATACCCGGCATGAAGCACCTCATGGGGTACTGGTATCATTTCGCCATAATGTTCGAGGCGTTATTTATTCTGACGACCGTAGATACCGGGACACGCGTAGCCCGTTATATATTCCAGGAGCTAATAAAGTCGGCCAGGCCCAGATGGCGCGGCGGGGATAAATTGCCCGGGATAATCCTGAGCGGCGCGATCATAAGTTTTTTGTGGGGTTATCTTGTGTACAACGGCGATATTTCGACCATCTGGCCGATGTTCGGCGTGGCGAACCAGCTCCTGGCTACGCTCGCGCTATCCGTAGGAACGCTATATATATTAAGGAAGACTAAGAAATGGCGTTACGGCCTGATAACTTTCCTGCCGTCGATTTTTATGTTCGTTACAACGGTAGTCGCCGGAATATTGAACGTTACGGATAATTATCTTCCGAAACATACGTTCCAGGGCAATCTTAATGCGGCCCTTTCCGTAATAATGATAGCGCTCGTCGTGGTAATATTCCTGGAGTCCCTGAGAAAAATATACGGCTTACGCCGTCAGCTTTTTCCTGTTCACCACTAAAAGCGTAGCCAGATAAGCCAGCGCGCCTATCACCAGGCCGATCGCGACATATCCTATAACCACCGGCATTATAACATTGTATATCGATACTTCGAATAAACTTTTCCAGCTGAATTTATCTATAAGCTCATGCCACGCGCGGTTGATATCTTCATATCTGGTACCGGTTATATAAGCGCCGGCCCTTACTGATAAAATGAAGGTCGGGATGCTGAGCCACGTATTGGTAAGGATGCTGCCCAGTAAGGCCGCAGCCCTGTTGACCCTGAATAAAAAAGCAAAGAATAGCGCCGCGAGCGGCCCCATGCCGGGCATAACGCCTGAGAAGACGCCGAGGCCTACGCCTATTGCTATCTTCTGGGGGGTGTCATTTATCCTGAAAAGCTTCAGATGGACAACCCTGAAAAACCTGACGATACGATTTATGAGATTATTTTTTTGAATTGGAGCGCGTCCGTTCATATAGGGCGGATATTTTTTAATGCCTGAAACGGAAATTCTTGAAACACCACGGATTTTTCTTATCAAGATATGAAGACGGGTTCTCTTTAAAGAACGGCTGATAATTCCTGAACGGTGTCCAGTCCGAAGGTTCCGATACAAGCTTTCCCAGATACGGCTTCGCGATCTTCAGCACGTAGTCATGTGGCAGGCTGTCCGGAAGGCATATGCCCCTGGAGGGGTTTTCTATCGCCCACATCACGGCCGATACTACGCCTATGGCGACCTGCACTGTGGTGGCATTCTGGTGGGGGACGAGGGCCCTGGATTCGCCTATGCTAAGGACGCTGCCCGTCCACCAGGAATTATATTTGTGCCCCATCACAAGCGCACCTAATATATCTTCCCCTTTTATTATTTCATCGCCCATTATTCTCTGTTTTGTCTGAAGCTCATAATTACGCGACCGCAGCTCATGCAGCGATGACAGCGTCTCGTCGCACGGCATGTATACATAGTGGACCGTGGGCCTGTATGATACCTTGCTGCCCTGCCATACGGTCAGGTAATCGGAGATCGAAAATGCCTCTGCGTGCCGTATCACCATCCCTACTATTTCATAATACGGCACCCATGACCTGACCCACGTATTCATCCCCATTTGGGAAAGGAAGATCTGGTTCTTGGGGCCGTAAGGCGGTTTATTTGAGTATCTCGGGAGCTCTTTTTCGTGAGTGCCCCAGCCTATTTCCGCCGGCGCGGTCCCCTCTTCGCGAAGGCCCTCGATACTCCACGTCCCGACGAATTCGTCAACCTCTTTCGGCCTGTCCGTTATCTGAGTATCGCGCTCGCTGCAATGTATCACCTTTACGCCGAGTTTCATTGCGAGGTCCGCGACGCTTTTCTGCCGGATAAGCCTTTCAATATTTTTTTTGTCCTTCTTCGGTGTCGTTTTCTCCTTTAACACCTTTTTCGCTATGTCGTAAATCGCCTTTTTTGTAAAATGCGATATGAGCCCCGGGTTCGCGCCATGGTCAAGCACAGCCGTGATGCAGCCGTTATTCCATTTCGCGACCATCTTGCGTATTTCCATCTGCTTGTAATATAAAGATTTTTTAAACGGGCTCTTATTGTGGATCGCGGCGTAAGGGTCCCATTCTTCCACTGAGGTATTAACATACAGGACCTTATTACTATGGCACCAATTAAGCATGTCCAGGCATTCTATATTCCACGAAACGTCGAGTACGATACCTCCGGGGGATACGTATTTGGACAGGATCTTGGTTATGTTGAGCGGGGTGATTTTTTCCTGAGAATACCTTATTCCCTTCTTTATCCAGTGCCTTAAGTCCTCGCGCTTATCGGCGAAATCTACGATCGTAATGTTTTTGGTAGGGATGTCGATATGTTTCAGGAGGACCGGCAGGACGCATTTACCGACAGAGCCGAATCCTATCACTAAAATTTTATTTTTGAATTTTATCATTGCCAAAAGTATATCACAACTTTAAAATCTTGGCAATTTAACGGACGATAAAAAATTTTTCTTTATGCCGAAGGTGTGTTTCAGGATCTTTTCCGTAAGGATTATACGCGCGTTTTCCGATAGTGGCATGCAGCTGGGGCAATGATGATGGACTTTTAATATCCGCGGGACCTTCATCGCCTCCGCCAGCGCGAAACCCAGCGACTGATTTCCTATGAACAGCTTAGCGCCCTTTATCACCCCGGCAAATTCCAGTATGGTCTTGGTGGGATGCCTCGGGATATTCAGGCTCCAGCTTTTTATAAATCCGTTATATTCGTGCTCGAACCCGGCGAAAACGCACATGTCTTCGTATTTAGACAGGATAGGCCAGTCGAGCGCCACATCGCCTTCCCTGCGGGTGTCGTTTATAACTATATCGCGCGTCCTGATGGGCTTGATATTCTCAAGCCACGCCCTTGTCAGGTCGAACTGCGCGTTAAAGGCCTTCAGATGCCATCTCGCTATGTGATCATAGCATGCGAATATCTCCCTGAATTTATCCAGATTGTAATCTATATCCTCTCCGTTGTACCGGCAGACATCCGACAGATAGCTTTGGGTCTTCAACAACTCTATCATCTGCTCCAGCATATCATCCGTAAACTTCCTCGTTTCGACGCCCGGTGTTTTGTTCGACAGATACAGCTTGCCGCCGCCCAGCGCTATTATTGTGGGCAGACTGAAAATTATATCGCCGAGGTTTCCGCTGTGTTTAAACGTCTTCCCCGAAGAGTTCTTTGCTTTTTTAAATATATTTTTTATCGCCATTTTCACGCCCTGTTCTTTGGATGAAGAAGGCTGTGGTTAATGCTGTAAGAAAAATAAATTATAAGACCTATCAAAAGCCATATCATGAACCTGATCCACGTTACGGCCGGCAGGCCGGTCATGAGAAAAGCGCAGGACCCCACCCCTAAGAGCGGTACGATAGGATTGAACGGGACCTTGAACGCCCGGTGCCTGTGAGGCTCTTTTATCCGCAAGACTATAACTCCCAGACATACCAGCATAAAAGCAAACAGCGTCCCTATATTCGTGAGGTCCACCATTTCGTCGATATTGGTTATCGAGGCAAAGATCGCCACCGTGACACCTATTATAATAGTATTTATGTGCGGCGTCTTGAACTTTTTGTGAACACGCGAAAAGACCCCGGGCAAAAGCCCGTCCCGCGACATAGAGAAAAATATCCTCGCCTGTCCGAGCTGTAGCACCAGAAGAACGGCGGTGTGCGCTATTATGGAGCCCAGGGCCACTATGCCTGCCGCCCAATTAAGATTTACATACTGCATGGCGAGGGTAAGCGGTTCCGCTTTCTGGTGGGCAAGAGAACCTTTCAGAAGAGGATACGGCACCAGTCCCGTAAAAACGGCCGCTACTATAATATAGATGACCGTGCAGATGACAAGCGATCCTATTATGCCTATCGGCATATCTCTTCTGGGGTTCTTGGTTTCTTCGGCAACCGTGGATACCGCGTCGAATCCTATGTAAGCAAAAAATACTATTGCCGCGCCTGCGCGTATCCCGGCAAACCCGTTCGGGGCGAACGGCGTCCAGTTCTGCGGTTTCACATAGAATGCCCCCACCAACACAAAGAACCCGAGCACCAGCAGTTTTATCGTAACCATTACGGCGTTGAAACGGGAACTCTCTTTTATGCCTATGACCAGAACGATCGTCAGCAGCGCTATTATCAAAGAGGCCGGCATATTACATATGACCGGCAGGTTGAAAATGCGGGGAGCCTCATGAATGGCGGACCAGGCATGCTGAAGGCCCGGGGTTAATTGCTCAAAAGAGACTCCGCTATTTAAAAGTTCGGTGGCTTTCGCGAAGCCCTGCATCGCCGAGCGGAAATCTATGGTAGACCAGGGGGGAAGCGTTATGCCCAGGCCGCGGAGGAGTTCCACAAAATACCCCGACCAACTTATCGCAACGGCTATATTGCCCACGCCGTACTCTATCATCAGGTCCCACCCGATGATCCATGCCACCAGCTCTCCGAAACTTGCGTAGGAATATGTGTACGCGCTGCCCGAAATAGGCACAAGCGCCGCGAGCTCTCCGTAACATAGCGCGGCAAACCCGCACGCTACGGCCGTTATGGCAAAAGAGAGTATTAGCGACGGCCCTGCGCCCGGACGCACCGCATCGCCTGCCGCCGCAGTGCCGACTGTGGCGAAAATACCCGCGCCGATGATCGCGCCGATGCCGAGCAGGATAAGATCAAAAGCGCCAAGCGCCTTCTTAAGCCTTTTATCCGGATCGTGGCTTTCCGATAATATGGAATTGAGGTCTTTTGTCCTGAAAAGCTGACGGGAGATTTTATTCATTCTGATTAGCCATTTTAGATAGAAAAGGCGATTTTATCAATAAGAATTTCGCGTTACCTCTCTTTTAAATATCGCTTAAGCGTGCCTATCCCGGCGCCCATATTGTCCAGATGCCTGCCTTCCTTAATCCCTCCCACGGTCCTTATTAAACTGCTGTCATCCGGCGAAAGGCCCGGCTGAGCGTGCGCAGTGCGGTTCAGAACAGCCGCGAGCCTGTCTTCAGGCGTTGCGTTTACCTGGACCTTGTCCCACCAGTCCACTTTACCGTCCTTAAGGTAAAATGTGATCGTGTCGCCGATGTCTTTTGTAAGATAATCGTCGAACATGATAACTTCCATATTTCCCTTTTCATAACACTGGATCTGGTATCTGGCAGGATAAGCCTGATAGAGCTTTTCCTTTGTCATGCCTGTGTAAATTTTTTGATCTTCGGAAGATATGTTCGTTTTTGGCCCCTGAACCTTATCCCACCAATACACCTTGCCGTCTTTCAAATAAAAAGTGATAGTGTCTCCCTTATTAGAGGTAAGGTAATCATTGAAAACAATTACCTCCACGCCGCCTTTCACATAATCTTTAAGCTGGTATTGTGCCGGGTAAACAGCGTAAATATTTTCTTTAGGCATACCGACGGCGATCATCAGGACGTCGGATTTCTTTTCCTGCTGTTGGGCATGTGCGGACGAAAAAATAGCGGTAATTGTCAAAAATATTATAAGAAAAGCAGCTTGTTGATATTTTTTGTTCATACCACCTCCCTTAGCAGGCCGTTTACATCTATCGTTTCCGCTCCCGTTAGTCTCTGTCAATATCTCAAATCCCGCAGCGCGATTTTTTTACACGCCGCATTTCACCCGGCGTAAAAATTCTGCGCTCGCTTCGGGCATGGCCGTATTTATGGCCATCGCCGTGCCCATTTCGAAACCGCCAGGCTCGCTCAGGCGCGGAATGATGCTCATATACCAGTGAAAAAATTTTGCGTTCTCGGCGAGGGCTGAAATAGAGCGTATCGTGAGGTTAAAATCCGGATCGGACAAGCCGTAATAAAGTTTTTCGAGGGTATATTTTAATATATACGCCAGGTCCTTGATCTCGGACTCTTCCATATCGGCAAAGCTGGACAAGTGCCTGCGCGGAATGATCCATACGGTAAAAGGCAATATGCCCGCGAATGGCAGAAAAGATATGAACTTGCCCGTATCCAACAGGACCCTCGTATCCGCTTCCAGCTCCTTTTCTATCATCTTACAATAAACGCAAGTTCCTGTCATTTCGAAATAATTCACTGCCTGCGCGATACGATTGCGCAGGTGCGGAGGGGTGATGGGGCCGGCTACAACTTGTGAATGCGGATGTTCGAGCGAACATCCGGCCATCGGGCCGTGATTTTTAAACAGGGTCACATTTTCTATGCCGGGTATTTTATGAAGCACCGCGTAACGGTTAACATAGGCACGAATTATGTCCTCTGCCTCTTCATTGTTCATAAGCGCTATGCACGTATTGTGCCGGGGGCTTTCTATGATAACTTCGTGATGCCCGAAACCTCCCATTGATGTATAAAAGCCGTCGCTCTTCCTGGCTATATTCTCGTCCGGAGACAGTGCCGGAAAACGGTTCGGCACGCTGCGGACCCTCCAGCTCCCTTCATCGCCTATCCTGAATAGTTCCGTCCCTGCCATCTTCTCGTTGCCCGGGCAGAAAGGACAATCGGCTTTATGTTCCGGAATGGCCTTAATCTCTTTTTTTGCCTGCGCAAAGTCATGGGGGCGCCTGGCCCGGGCTGTGGAAAATATGACCCAGTCCCCCGTCGCTATATTATGCCTTAATTCTGACATAGCCCCCAGTCATCCTTTCTTACCGCAATCCCTCGGCAGCGTAAAAATAAACTTGCTCCCTTTGCCGAATTCGCTTTCAACCCAGATCTTCCCGCGGTGAAGCTCTATAATGTCCCTGGCTATCGACAGCCCCAGCCCGGTCCCTTCTTCCCTTTCGGCTGTGATGCGTTCGAATTTATCGAATAATTTTTTAAAATCCTCTTTGGCTATGCCGGGCCCGTTATCGGATATTTCGAAACGCACTTCTTTTGCGTTTCCCGAAAGCGTGACAGCGATAACACCGCCCGCAGGCGTATACTTTACCGCGTTAGTCAGGAGGTTGATTATGACTTCGGCGAGCCTGTCCCTGTCCGCCCGCATAAGGCCGATATTGCCGGGCATATTCTTTTTAAGGATAAGCCGCTTCTTCGCGATATCCGCCTTGTTTGACGCGATTACTTCATCTATAAGCTCCGGAATATTTATCCGATCCATTTTTAACTTCATCTTGCCTGCTTCGATCTTTGATATATCCAGTAAATTCATCACCAGCCGGATCAGGCGGTCGGCATTCCTTTTGCCTATTTCGAGCATTTCTCTCTGCCCCGGATCAACCTCTCCCATGGTCCCGTCAAGAATTATGCCCAGGGATTCCCTGAGCGTCCTGAGTGGGTTTTTAAACTCATGGGAGACATTGGCGACGAAAGAGGATTTGCGCCTGTCCATCTCTTTCAGCAGCTCCTCGGCTTTTTTTATCTTACTTATATCGTTGCCGACACACAGCACCTCCAGGCCGTTCTTCCCTTTGCCGGCGGCGGCCCTGTTCGTCCAGGATATCCACACGCGCTGGCCGTTTCGCATCATGTTCTCGTTCTCGTTATTAGTGTATTTGTTCGGATGGCGCATGATGTCCGCTATCATGGCTTTAAGGTCGCGGCCGGCGCTGTCGGTCTCCGGCACAATAGTGCCGATGACATTCTTTCCCAATATCTCATTTTCTCTGTATCCGAAAAATTTCTCGGCGAATTTATTGAAAAAAGTGATCCTGCCCTTAACATCCATCCGCAGGATTATGCTGTTGACGCCCTCCACGAGCTGGCGGTATTTTTCCCGGTTCTCTTCCGGGATTTTATTCTTTTTTTTCTTGTTCATTATTTATGCCTTTTGCCGCTTATTCTTATTTTGAAAACTTATTTATAATATACATTAATATTTTATATCTGGCCAATGCTCTCAGCACCCGGCGTGCGCATTTCGGCATCTTCGCCTTGTTCTCGAACAGTATCTCCTCGGCGGAGAGCCGCTTACCGTATAATTCCTGATTGCCGTCCCAGTGCTGCGTCAATACGGCCCCTTCGAGCCTTGCCCCTATAAATAGCCCACGGCTTACAGAATATGATAATATGCCGCCCTTAAATTGTATGTCGGTCGCGGCAGACGCGTTCCTGCCGACCGGCCCGGCCGCGACAGAGGCATCGGCGCCCAGCTTAAGCTTCCCCTGCAGAATAGCATTCACGCTCTGCTGGTCCCTGAATATGAGGATAATATCTGTCGCCTGGCCTCCTATTTGCCATCCTATGCTCCCCCCGGCTAAAGTAAATATGGCCGGGCTTGACCATCGCCCGCCCAGTTTGTCTTTAACCATTATGATCCCCTGGCCGTATTCACCGCCAAGCCCTAATCCGGCGGAGATGGTGGACGGGAATATGCCTATAGCCTTAGCGTCGAGGAGGGTGCCCTCGGGTATGCTCTGGTCGGACATATTCCGTACATTCGCCAGGACCCTGCCGCATTGTTCAACTAGCCTTGTCCATTTGTTCTCCGGATACCTGGAAGTTGCGTCCGATATTAAAAAGAAGGCAGCTATACAAACAACTATGACCGCAAAAATCGCGCCTTTGTGCTTCATACCTGTTCCCCCTTTTTCACTGTTCTGTTTTTTCCTGTCTTCGCTATCCTGTCCTCCCACGAGGAAATTATTTCTTCAAATATATCGTCAAGAGATTTCGTTATGGACCAGTCCGGATAATGGCTTCGCGCCTTGCCGAGATCGCTATAATAACAGATGTGGTCTCCTTCTCTGTTTTTGCCGGTATATTCATATATCATTTTTTTGCCCGTAATAGACGCTGCCGTCTCAAAGGCTTCCAGGATAGAGCATGAATTCCCTTTGCCTCCGCCCAGATTATAAACTTCACCGCACCTGGGACGCCCGATAAATTCCTCTACAAACCTCGCCACATCAAAAGAATGGATATTGTCCCGGACCTGCTTTCCTTTATAGCCGTATATTTTATACATGCGGCCTTCTATATTACACTTTGCCAGATAACTTAAAAAACCGTGCAGTTCGACGCCGGCATGATTAGGCCCTGTCAGGCAGCCGCCGCGCAAGGCACAGGTTTTCATGCCGAAATACCTGCCGTATTCCTGGACCAGGACATCGGCGGCGAGTTTCGACGCCCCGAAAAGCGAATGTTTAGAGCGGTCGATCCTGAACGTCTCGGGGATACCGCTCTCATATTGTTTGTCCGCGTAGTCCCATCGTGTCGCCAGTTCCTTCATGGCTATCTCATTGGGCGCGTCGCCGTAAACTTTGTTAGTGGACATATGCACGAATACGGCATCCGGCGAATGTCGCCTCGCAGCCTCCAGCAGATTTAGTGTCCCCGCCGCGTTGATATCGAAATCGTCGAACGGGATCTGCGCGGCAAGGTCGTGGCTTGGCTGCGCGGCACAATTTACGATCGCGTCGGGCTTCGCCGCCTTCACGAGGCCCGGTATCTTCACGCGGTCCCTGATGTCTATATTGTAATGCTTATACCCGTCAACGGTCGATTCCGTTCGTTCCCGGTTCCGGGTGACGTCGCCCTCCGGCCCGAAAAAAGCCGCGCGCTGATTGTTGTCCACCCCGTAAATCTCCCACCCCAGGCTCCCGAAATACGCGCATATCTCCGACCCTATCAACCCCGCGGAGCCGGTAACAATTAATCTTCGCTTCACTAATTCACCTTATATTTTTTGCCGATCACGTTAGTTATTACCCTCATATAACTCGAGGCGTTCTTCAACAGGCTGAATTTCGATTTCCCCATATTGCCGGTCCTGCCCGTCCAGGATACAGGGACTTCTTTTATGCTATATCCGAAAAGCACCGGCAATATTCCCGTCTCCGCATTCATCGCAAAATCATCACTCAGATAAGGAAGGCCCTGAAAAAGCTTTCGTTTGTAAAGTTTGAAATTGTTCGAGGTATCTGCCACATTTACGTTGCACAGGGCCCTGAGCGTCAGATGAAAGCACCTGTTCATGAACTTTTTAAGAAAAGGATAATTGATTAGCCTGCCCCCTTTTATATATCGAGAGCCTATCACGCCGTCGAAGCCTTTTTCTGCTTCTTTTATCAGGGCCCTGACCTGATCTATATTATCAATGAAATCGCTGTCCATGGTCAGGATGTATTCCGCCCTGTCGTCCACCGAGCGAAAACCCGTTTTCAGGGCCCTGCCCACGCCGCACGGAGGTTTTCTGTTCACAAGTTTTAAATTATCATAATCCTTTTGAAGTTCTCTGACCACGGCTGATGTCCGGTCGGTGCTGTTATCATCGACCACGACTATCTCCAGGATCTCTTTGTCGTATGAGTTTTTAAGCCCGTGTACCATCTTCCCGATATTCGATTCTTCGTTATGCGCGATGAGCACGACGGAAATGTTTTTATTCATGTCGATCTGGTCCTGGTCCGGTTTTCCATGAGCAGGACATACACCAGCCCGGCCCACAGGGCCAGGGTGGCCCAGAAAAACAAAGAAACAGCCTTTAGCGCCTTGGAAAGGCTCAGGCAGCTGGCGAAAAATACCGCAACGCTCAAGGCAAGAAGGATCTTCCTTGACCGCTCATCGGCGGACGGATCGCTGATGTAATTGAAGACGCAGAAATATATCACCAAAAGGTATGCCCAGGTATAAAAAATGCAGTATTGCGGCAGGATCAAAGATAATATAAGAGGTATGCAGATCTGCAGTTCCTTGGTCTTGCCCGACGGAAGCCATATTGCCAGGATGGATAATAAGCCTATGACAGCGGATAGAGTCCGGACTATCATATGTACAGCAAAAGGAGAAATGGAGTATCGATAACCGCCTATATGATCCGAGACGAATATCCTGCCTATGGCGCTCGGCAGGCTCTGACTGTTATTCCTAAGCTCGACATATGCCGAATAGGTGTCTGTCATGAAAAACGGCTTAAGGCACCGGATGAACCAGTCCTTCAGAAGAAAATTATTAAAATCGAACCCCCATATAAAAGACGGCAGGACCGCGAACACCAGAAGCATGGTGACTATGAAAATAATTATGAAGGTTTTTTTGTATTTCAGGAAATAGAGTATAAATGCGGCCAGCGGGACATAGACAACCAGGGCCAGGTTAAAAAATACCCCGGAAAGCCATGCCCTCTTTCTTTCGAACAAGAACAGGGAAAATACTACGAAGAACAGCGCTATCAGTTTATTCTGATTATTCGCGAGTTCATACGCGGTGAACGGCACGGAAAGCATGAACGCTATTTTAAAATTCCTCCAGCGCTTTTTTTCTCCCGACGGGAACATCCTGAGCATGAAAAATGCCGTGAGGGACAACAGGATGATCTTAAAGATGTAGAATGCCGTTATGGAAAACCAGATATCCTTGTATTCAATGACGTATCTGTTTATTACGGCGGTGCCGTGGGTTATTTTATTCAGAAGGAGAAACGGGTAGATCATCGCGGCGAATAGCGGGGCGTATCTGAAAAGCGGGCGATTTGTATCCGTGGGGTTATCATACGGAGACATCTTCTGGAACACCTGCCCAGCGCCGAAAAAATCGACCTTTAAGTCGTTCCCTCCCCTCACTACAGCCGCCGCCCCCACCCAGATTACAAATATCGCCAAGAATATTTTGAATGCCAGGTCGGAACTTATGAATTTTTTAAAACTTTCCATAGCGATATTGCGTCCGCACATATCATATTAATATGACTTCCGTATGGATATACAGTATATATCACCGGTTATTATAACCCAGGGCGCAGACAGAAGAAAGAAAAAACATGATTAGAAGTTTTATGTCCGCACAGGCTGATCGGGCAGGCGGCCTATCCACAATCCGGAGCCTGCATAATACCATTCTAGCTCCGGTATCCCTGGCTCTCTGCCGGATCCCGGCGTAACGATCAGCCGGTCCTCGCGCCGCATCTTTCTTACCCATGGATAGAACGACTCCGGCGCCCCGTGGCTCATCTGTATATTCATAAATACCGCCAGGTCGCCCGGAGGCATTAGTCCGGGTTCGAATCCCACCATATACCGCCATGGCGCATGAGGATATTTAAAGAAGGTCGCGAAGAAGACGCGCAGGTCGTCGCTGTACACTATGCCGCCCCGGCCCGGCATCCAGGACGCCAGTTCGGGGTCCTTATTATAAAGGTACTCCGCCGCGGGGTTATCCGTCCATCTGTTGTTTATGTCATTGGTTATGTTCAGGTATAGCACGGAGATTATAAGCACGCTGAATATCAGCCTGTTTGAGTGGCGGGAAAACTGCTTTTTGCTGAATATACATTCGAACTCCTGCGCCATCCAGACAAGTGCCGCCGGCAGGCCAAGATCGAGCCAAAACCGGTATACGAAAAAGCCGAGAACCCATCCGGCGATCGCAAGAATAAATGCCGGATTATCCGCGCATTTCCGGTCCCACTCGCCTCTGGCGCGCCGCCACAACAGGACTAGCACTACTGCTATGGCCGTCATGGCGTCTCCGGTAAACGGCCTCAGTTCCATGGTGAGCGTGCGCGGAAGGGGGTGGTTATTGAAGACCAGAAAAGCGTGGGCGATGTTCTCCCTGAAGAATAACAGCGGATGCCCTGTAAGCATGGCTCCCAGAAGTATGCCGGCCAGCGTGCATGCACCGGCAATAGCGGCTACACGCCACTGTCTGGCAATGGCAAAACAGATTACGGGCAATATAAGCAGGTACCAGCTGCAGTGGATCCACGTCGACAGGGCCATCATAACAGTCACGAGCGCCATTGTCCCGTAGGGGCGCTTCCGGTCCTTCAGGCGCGGCCAGGCGAACAGCAGTATCACCACCGTTGCCATCGCTATTATATACGGCCTGCCGAAAAAAAGACGCATGATAAACGCGAAATTCGTTATTGTGACGACGAATAATGCGGCAGCCCATGCCTCCGGCCGCTTCAGAAAAAATATCGGGCTGATACAAAAAAGCATAAACAGGATTATGACAGAAAAAGAGAGAAGCTCGTCGCACTGCCACTTCGTAATGTTATATACGGCCCTCAGCAACGCGTGATATCCCGGGTGGTCGTCGAGCGTCATGCCTTTACGCAATACTACAATATCTTCCCATCCTTTGCCGGAAAGAGCTTTGGCAACGTGACGCAATGCGTCGTCCAGAGGAAGAAAACCGTACCCCATTACCCTCAGGGGTATCAGGATCATCGCAGATATGACAATGCAGATAACGATGAGCCGGATTATTTCCGGGTTTGAAGATGGTCTGTTAAGTAGTATAGCCACATTTTTATTTTACATCCGCCGGCACTCATTGGCAATATATTTTGCCGAAAAGCCTGCCGGGCGATGGCGCCTAAGGAGGCATGCCTCATCAATGCTGTAGTCCGCATACTTGAAATAATTCTTTAATATGATATACTTTCAATAAAGCTGTTGAAAAAAGCGAAATAAATCATTTTATACGGAAAATCGAATTATGCGTAAAGGGATCGGTATAATATCGGCGCTGATAGTGTTTGGCGCCGCGCTTTTTATAGGGACATATAATTACAAGAACATCAATGTCGAATACAATGAGCTTTTCAGCAAGGCTGAGGCTCAGACCGTCACCAGACAAAGCATAGCCAACTACCTTTTACTGCGGAATTTCTTAAATTATAAGGAAATAGATAAGGCAGCCCCCCGCGGCATAGGCGACAACCCCGCTATCTGTTTTCCCTTGTTTTTCATCATAATAAAGGCGGCTCTTCTGTTCAGCCATGATTTCGCGTTTTTGCGCCTTATCGTGATAATCTTCGGCGCACTGACAACGTTGCTGGTATTTATATCGTCAAGAAAGTATTCCTTCGCGGTCGGCATAATAGCTGCGGCGCTTTTTTTATTCCATCCCTGGGCGCAATTTAATTCCTCCTATATAAGGTTCTACGTACTATGGGCGTTCGCTTCGATGCTGGGCCTGTTATGCCTTGAATATGTGCTGGCCAGGATCGCTCAGGGGTCGGCCCGGGCTTTTCATTTTATCATCCTGGCCCTGTGTATGTTGATACCAAATTCAATCCATGCCTTTGGTGCCATAACCACTCTTTTTCTATTGTGTATGCTGGTGTCCCATTTTTATTATAACAGGAATGACCTCGCCAAAATATCCTCATCCTCTATAGTGACGTTTGTATCCGCATTCGCGGTGATAGCGATAATCATAGGCGTTAACATCATTGTGTTTTTCTATTCGGGGATGGTGGCGGGCGATAGGTCAGTAGATAATGTTATGAGCGAATCCGCTGTCCACGCCGTTCTTTCTTTGCTATTCAACATAGGCCCGTTCTACCCTATCGTGATTTTGAGTGCGGTGCTCCTCATGTTTTTAACAAGAGATTTCAGGAACACGGTTCTGAACAGATACTTTTTCTCGACTGCGGTCGCCCTTATGCCCATTCCGCTATTCATTATTTTCAAATACAGCTACTTCAGGCCAGACTACATATACGGCATGTTCCCGTATATAGTAATATTGACGGCGTTATGCATAGCGTATCTTTCGGACAAGATGTGCAGACCCGAGCATAAGACTTTATTCGTGTCGATCGTATCATTATTCATCATCATCTCCACCCTTCCCACCTTTGTTTCAAACGTATTCATCGATAATGACAGAGCGGACTATAAAGGCGTCGCTAAATTCATTTCCGGCATTAAGGACGCTGATTTTTATTCTACAAGCCCGGGTTTTTTAAATTTATACCTTGGCCGGAACCTCGTCAGACAAATACCCTCAGCCGGTGCGGAAAAGCCGGATAACAGCGTAGACGAATACTACATCATCTTATCGCGAAAAGGCAAATCAACCGTATTCTCTTATGACTTCTGCAGGCTTAAAGATGCGCAGCTTATAAAAATAATCGGCAAAGACAGGCTGGACCTCAGGGCAAATAAAATATTCATATTCTTAAGAAAAGCCGGCGCAAGGACTTAGGGGGAAGGAAAAATGTACAAGAAAATATTGAGCGCGGACATAATAATACCTGTATATAACGAAGAGGCGTGTTTACAAAAGAACGTGCTTATCCTGCATGGATATTTATCAAAAGTTGCTGATTTTTCCTGGAACATAATAATAGCCGATAATGCTTCCTCGGACAATACCCCGAAAATCGCAGCCGCTCTATCGGCAAAATATAACGGGGTCAAATATATGCATATCCCCGTCAAGGGCAGAGGGCATGCGCTCAGGGCTGCGTTCTTAAAAAGCGGCGCTGACATCGTATGTTATATGGATGTGGACCTTTCCACCAACATACGCTACTTGAAACTGCTGATCGAGGGCATCGCTTGCGGATTTGACATATCTATCGGCTCAAGGCTGATGCAGGCATCCAGAATAAAGAGGAGCCTGAAGCGGGAGATCGTTTCAAGGATATATAATTCTATCATCAAGCTTTTGTTCTTTAATAAGTTTTCGGATGCACAATGCGGTTTCAAGGCAATGAGGAATGATGTTGCCAGGCACCTTATCCCGATGATCAAGAATAATAATTGGTTTTTTGACACAGAGCTGCTGCTTCTGGCCGAATATTACAAATACAGAATTTTCGAAGTGCCGGTGGAGTGGATAGAGGACATAAAGACAAAAGTGCATATCACAAAGACTGTCATCGAGGATATTTTAGGCCTCCTGAGAATGCGATTCACAATACACAAAAACAAGATGCCATGAAGAACGAGCCCGCTCACAGAGAAAAGGCCGAATTCGATTCTTATGCCGCCGGGTATTCGGCCGGAATGGAAAACCCGGTCAAACGTATTTTCGGAAATACTATCGAGAGCTTCATCGGCATCAGAATCAGGTGGTTGTTTGAATACCTGAAAAAGGACCCCTTTCCCCGCGAATTACCCCCGGAAAATATAAGATTATTGGATTTTGGCTGCGGAACCGGGGAATCTCTTCAGGTCCTGCATAAAATGGGTTTTGCCGGCAGGGTCGAAGGGTGCGATATCTCCGAATGCATGATCACAGAGGCCGTCAAGCGCTGGCAGTGCGGCCCCGTACCGTCGTTGCATCTGATAAAAGAGGACGGCAAAATAAATTCTCCGGATGATTCATACGATGTGATCATGGTTTCCTGTGTTTTTCATCATATCGACCGGTCAAAATACGGCGAAATATTCGCCGAACTAAAACGCGTCTTAAAGCCAGGAGGCCGCCTAGTCCTGTTTGAGCACAACCCTATAAATCCTTTAACAAAATGGATCGTCAGCAGGACATATGTGGACCGCAACGCGGTGCTCGTGAAAGCAGGAGTTATCGAGAAGATGTTATCTATGGCCGGATTCGAAAATGTCAGGACGCAGTATCTGCTTTTTTTCCCGCCGCGCCTGCGGTGGAAATTAATAGAAAAATTAGAGTCATCGCTCTGGTGGCTGCCCCTTGGAGGGCAATACGTAGTTTCCGCAAAAAAATAGTCCGGCACTTCCATAGAGCACCAGAACAGGCGCTATGGCCTCCCTGAACCTGTGGTCTCCGTAGAAAAAAAGTACAACGGCTAATGTAAGCGCTACTGCCGCGAGCAGCGGAACAAACGACCGGTTTTTCAGAGTGATAATAATGCCCAGGAACGCGAACGGCATCAATATAAGCCAGGACACCCCCCCTATCAGATTAAACATCTTATTCGGCGTGTTATAAAAAGGCGTTATGGCCCGGTAAAGTTTCATAAGCTCCAGCCTGGGAATATCGCTGAGATGTTCCTTTAAAAAATCAAACCCGGCCCTGTATGCCTCTCTATCTTTGGCATAGACGGTCATGTCCTTTCTGTACAGCACGCTTTTGTCATCCAGTTTCTCCGCATAATAGCCGATCAGGGCAGGGTCACGCAAAACGATTTCGTTGTGCGCCCCCAGGAAAGTCACCCCTCCATGCGTCGATACGGGCACAATGTGCCCTGTAACTATATAATTCCTGACTACCCACGGAGAAATGCAAAGCGTAAAAGAGACGATTGATATCGCGCTTAATTTTATAAGCGTTCTCGATTCGCCTTTTTCCCGGAATAAGCAAAGGAGCAGGATGTAGGCCGGTAAATAAAATATGGCCAGCGATCTGGTAAGGGCGCTCATGCCGGAAAACAGTCCCAGCAACACCGCAAAAAATACGGACTTCTTCTCGCGCATCAATATCGCGGCCAGGATGGCGAGGCTTATAAAAAACGCGAACGGGACCTCGGAGAATAAATGCATGCTGTAATAAAAATGCATCGGATAAAGCGCCAGAATAAGCGCCGCGGCAATGCCCATTTTCCTGCCGCCGAGTTTCGCGCCGAGAAAATAGGTCACAATGCATGTTAATGAGCTGATTGTGATGAATAAGATCCTCGCTACATAATAATGTATGCCGAATATGCCGTAGAATATCGCCAGCAATAAAGATGTCCCCGGCGCCCTGAGCGTATTCGGGACCTTCAGATGCTGGTCCAGCACGTATCCGTTGCCATTAATGACATTGCGGGCAAGCTGTTCATATTCTACGTGGTCAGGCCCCATGCCCAGATCTGGCGGTGAATCAATCCCCTGGAAAATAACGTTCATGGCAAGGCGGATACAAAAAGCTAAAATAAAGATAAGTATCAATTTCCATTTTAACGGCATATTAAGAGGTCTCCTTTTTATCAGAGGCTTCGTGGTTGCATGCGCATCTTTGCTTTGGCCTCCGGCCATAACTTATCCAGCATAATAAAACCAAATGCCGGCACAAAAAACACCGCGGGGATAAGCATCCTGAAACCGTAGTTCTGGATCTGTCCGCCCAGTATCAGGGCGGCGTAATAACAGAATATAAAAAGATGCACGCCCAATTCCCACATTTCCATGGTGTACCGTCTGGCAACGCGCAAAACCAGATACGCGAAATAACATGCCCACATCACCATCCACCTGCCCCGCGGTCCGTTATGCGGGTCCAGGATCGGTATGTAGCCCAGGCAATACAGGAACTTTTTGAAATAATGTGTGAAGAAGAGGACCGGTTTTTGAATAATATATTCCGCGTAGGCCACCACATCCTTTTTGAGGTGCAGTTTTGCGTATAGCACATTCGTCTCCGCCCTGGACAGGTCGACGGAAGGCGGTATCGGGATATACGTTTTTATATAATCCATGGAGGTCCCGTGCGTGGGCAGAAAATACATCTCTCCGGAACTTGCGTAATTACGCACAAGTAAAAAAGACGAGCTCAGCACAAGCACGGATACGAATATCACGGACTTCGTGAACCACGCCTTCTTCTTTTTAAAATAATAAAAAATGACCGGGAAGATCAGGGCGAACTCATATACCACTATATTCGGCCGTGTCAATACGGATATCCCCATGAAAACCGCCGCCAGCAGCTGTAGCGTGAAAACATCCCTGTCAAAGCCCCTGACAAAACAGAAGAAGAATAGCGACAATGTAAAGAGCGCCAGGTTCTCGCTTAATAAAAGAGGGGCATAGTTCTTGTAGACATCTTTCAAGGCGAATATGAACAGGGCCGAAAGAAACAATAGCCCCAGGAACGGGCTCATCTTGTCCCTGAATGTCCAATAGATAAGCGCCACCGAGAGGCCGAGCATCAGATGCTGCACAACGAATATGGGAATGCTTTTTTCCCCGAAAAGCGCAAGGAGCAGGGCTATAAAATAGTTGTATAAAAATCCTGCCGGGGCACGGTAGGAAGTGCCTTTCAGTTCCTGTATAATAAGGCCGTTCTGTTTTATATCGAGCGCGTAGCGCGCGTAGGTGCCCCAATCGTCCGAACGGGCCTTTATGATGCTTTGATAGGTCGGGTAATCGTAGTGCCTTGTGAGGGATTTGGCAAAAAAGAATATTATTATGAATATGGCAAGTATGGTCCCAATGCGGAAAAATCTGGCTTTTGTCATCTTGTTTTGGCCTGCGAGGTTTTTAAACACGTTTCGCCGACTATGGCTATATTACCCTTGCGGTTTTGTCAAGTCAAGGCAAAATGCTGCCGGCGACGGAATAGTAGGATAGTGCCTGAATTTCCAAAAAGAAACCCACCTACCTTTTCCACTTCTAATGTGTTCGGTAGATGGGCAAAACCCTGCGAGGCTTATGGGCTATCCGTCTAAATCCTCTCTCCCTTAGCCTCATATATAGTATATCACATTTTCAGGCAAATACAATGGCTTGGGGCCTTATTTTATTGCTACTGCAAAGGGCTTGTGTGTCCCTTTCGGACATGATCCCAAAATTACTTGGCCACCCCCTGTTTCTATGATAGATCGATCAAATTAAGAATATATGTTTCTGATTCCATAGCTTGATACAATTTTACATGCTGTAATTCTGGACGTTTTAGTGATTTTCTAATAGCTATTTTTATATCGTCTTCCATATATAAACCAAAAACGATTTCTTTTATTGATAATGGGTTGAGTCGCAAAAACCATGTTTTCTTGCCATCGAAGTCTTTGACGCTAGCTAGTCCTTGTTTCCGGAACTCTTCTAAAGAATGATCCAGAAAAACCGTGCGATATTCTTTTTCATAACTCCAATTATCTGATTTAGTTAGCAATAGTTTTATGAATTGGTCGCCCCAGATTTTACTATCGGGATCAACCAAAATATCTATTCGAGGCCTATTTTTAGAATAACTAACAGGGTCCATCACAATACCATATGGGCTGTTTCGTCTTTGAAGAATTATATCAAAATCAATTCCAATAACCGCTCCCTTGTGTTTTTCAGCATAATGAGCCCACATAACAGTATTTTGCGCGGTCTTTGAAACAGATATCAGGCAACTTCTTTTTTGATTCCACTCATTTTGATTTTCTCGCGAAATCTGTTTAAGCTTTTTTTGAATATCACCTTTTCCGAATTCTTCTTTAACTTTTTCGTCAAAATTTGATAGCGGGTCTACATTTTTACGTTTGAATGCTAATAAACATCGTGCTTTAATAGCGGATAAATCATTTTTGCAGTCAAATATTGGCAAACATTCAAACGGATCATTGACTTCAGCGACATATGGCAATTTTAATTCTAACAACCCCAAGATATTTACAATACCTGCCCGATCACAATACTTATATAAAGTATTCATATTTTTAACCGTTTTAGGGTGCAACGACTATTTATCGTATACAGGAGACGTGTCACTTTGGGGGGCACTCTATTAAAATTGTGTGTTCCTTTTTGACATGTTCTCAATTAATTTCGGGGATAGGTCTGGGATTGCATCCGGAACCGCCGCCCCCCATATTCTAATGTTGCCATTTCTCATATAAAATTTCCGATGATGTGGTTAGCATATCTATAACCATATTCTGATCTCTTGCCTGATTATATATTTTCATCATTTCTGTGGCTTCATTTTTTGACATCTTCTTACCCCCAATCTTATCTAGGCTGTAAAAATCATCGTGCGATTCATCATATATATCTTTATATTGCATGCGAACATATCTCTTTGCTGATATAAATGCTAAAAAACCTTTTTCCTTTGCCAATTTTTTAAACCCATCAATGAGGTCTGTCGCCTTTGCAGGGTCTGCAGCAGATATTGTTATGGGCTTACTACCCGAAAGAAGTGAATCTATGGAGCTAAGATTGTAATAGTTTAGAACCGCTATATCCTTTGGGTTAAGCAAAGTTTTATCAGACGTTATACTCCAAAATAAATACACCTCGGTATTCAGCTCTCTAAATTTTCCTCCTTCATTATAAATCTGTATTTCATCTTGATTGTTATCAAAATTTAACCTAAGTTTAAAATATGGCCATTCTGTCTTTTTTGCTATTTCAATTGCATCTTGGGACACTTTATCGGATCCATGTGAATTAATAACATTTATCGTGCCTCTTTTTTGTATTCCGTTCGATGTTATAATATATTTTATTCTATTTAAACCGTTATTGTTAAATTTGACGTTTATAGCTTGAGCACGTTCCGCCAAATCAACGCTTTTGATTCCACCATGAATAGTAATATTTTTCGACCAAAAATAATTTGCTTCATCATTCCTTTGCCACTCTGTATTATTTGAAACAGGCTTAACATCAGCACCGTCAATAAAGTATATTTGCAGTATAGGATTTTTTACGTCAAAAACTCCAGAATTTGCAATACCAAAACGACATTGATAAGAATCCCCTGCCCAGTCAAACTCGATCGGTTGTTTACCTATCTTTATTGGCTTATAGCCATAACATAAATATGGATTTGGTATAAGTTTGTACACAAAAAATAAAAACAAAACGATTATAAGACCCACAATGCCAATATTCAATAGGCGCTTTATAAACGTGTTTTTGTTATATTCTTGTATTCTTCCTACCGCAAGCTTAATTGGAGGTTTTACCATGTTATGACTCGTTTTTAGGGCATGGCTCTATCTTATGATATTTAATTACATCTCTTCCAAGTTCTGTCCAATGGTAAGCATAGGATCCCCCACCGCCAGAAGTGTCTATCCACAAAATTCTGAGATCAAGAAGCCTGTTGATAATATTCGCGGTGACAGGATCATACTTAGTTTCGCTGAAATATCTTCCTCGGTTACTAAAAATAAAATTAATGCATCGAGAATCTAGCGATTTCGCTGCCCTTTCTACCATTAATGACTTAGCTCTATTAATTTCCGAGAAAGAATCCGTTATAACTTTTGATAATTGGTTTATTGAACTATCTACGTTGTTAAAATCATATTTATGAGCTCTGAATGTGGTGACATCAAAGGGAAGAGAATCTTCATCATCTCTTATTACAATAATTTCTTCCGGTAGTCTCCATGCATGCGCTAGCCCTAATTCGTACATAACGTTTGCATTACGAAACCTCTTTTTAACAGAGGGTGAAATCGAAATCTCGGATGTTATATATGAAACATCGAATAACACAATTTTCGAATTCAATATTCCCTGTAATATATTTATTGGGATTGAGTCTCCTGAAACTGGCTGATCAACGCGATAAGGTTTTAGGTTAGCGTTTTTTATAGCCTTAACGATTACGTTATCATAACGTGGTTTATGCTCTTGATCAAACCACATTCCTACAAATACTTGATCTACCAATTGATCTACGCGATATTGTGTAAAGAAATCATACGGGTACATCTTTTATCTCCAAAACTGTGCCATTTTTGATATAGGGGCCGTCCTAAAAAGGGACACCCACAAAAAATTCATAACCTGCTGTATTTAAATCAGTTAAGATTATGCTACGCCTGTGCGGAAGATTAGTCAAGGAGAAATAGGAACGACGACGGGGAATCTCACGTCGCTTCGGCCTCGCTGCGACCAGTACATATTAGACAAAATTAGTCTTGCTCGGCCTTCGCTCCTTAGGGGGAAACCCAATGGTTTCCCCCTAACGCTGAAATATTGAATAGCCGCAGACGCTGTTCCCCTTCCTTTGCAGTTAAACGACACTCTTAGGGAAAAACAGGGGTGTTTTTCCCTAAAACCCTTTTCCCGTTCGATCCCCTGCATCCCCGCCAAATTTTGCCTACCATCGTGACAGGTCCCGAAGGGACACAAATTTAGGAGGATAAGATATATAAGAGAAGGGGGACATTATCCCCCTTCTCTTGTTATACAGAAGACTAGCTATTCAGACTGGCGGTTCAAAAGGAAGGGGGTGACAGTCCCGCCGCCTGGACTGAATTAGCTGCTCAGGCGGGACGCCAAGAGGGGGAAACCTTTGGTTTCCCCCTATGGAAATTTTTCCTTTGAAAAGACCCTATATTTAGGGGTTGTCCTTCGCTGCACAACTAGCTATATACATGCTCCTCAGGACCAAATTTTTCTACTGATGGTCGCTGGAAAAATTTGGTGGGCAGTAGAGGACTCGAACCTCTGACCCCCACGATGTCAACGTGGTGCGCTAACCAACTGCGCTAACTGCCCTACTTCGCAATCAACTCAAAAACTATCAGATGCTTCGTAGGGCAAGCCCACATTGGCGGTTTGCCATCCGAAGCTTTTTTGTGAACATCCAACTACTTTTTGAAAAGGAACATTAAGGAACTCGTCCGAGGAAGGGTTCCTTAAAGGGAAACCATCGGTTTCCCTTTAAAACGATTTTGGCGCTAGCCCTGCCTTCGCAATTAACGGAATAACTGCCGAATGCTTCGGC